>DAHXNM010000327.1 GCA_027365375.1 Ferrimicrobium sp.
GGTAGCATTTTGTTCCACAGGGACCCTCCAGTGATGAGTTGTTACTAATCCCATTCTGGCAGAGCCCCTGTGACCCTCCCAAACTCACCCCTGGTGCGTGGTTACACCTGACTAAATTCCCCACTTAAATCCGAAGTCCCAAGAAACCGATAGTAGTGTTAACGCGGAAGCACCTACCGGCAGTGCAAGCGGTGCGGGTAGTATCGACACCGCTCAAGTAAGCGGTGCCAAAGATTAACAGCTCTCTATCTGTCAGATAAATAGCCTCCAGAGTGGCTAGGGTCGTGATGCACGAGGGTGAAACTCGTTGTAAACCTTGGTGAGATGAGCAACCGAAACCTTGGTATAGATCTCAGTTGTGGCTATTGACGAGTGTCCGAGAAGTTCCTGGATTACCCTTAAATCAGCACCCGCCTCTACAAGGTGGGTGGCGCACGAGTGTCGCAGCGTGTGTGGAGAGAAACGATTGCCTAGACCTACAGCCTGGGCACGTTTCTTAAGCGCAAACCAAGCTCCTTGGCGAGTAAGACGGCCACCGGTTTGATTTACAAAGACAGCCCGTTCGGTCGAGTGCTTCCTGATCAGCTGTCGACGAGGTTCGCCGAGATAACCTGATAGAAAGCTTGCTGCAATTGGTGGCACTGGCACCAGCCGTTCTTTCGAACCCTTACCGGTGACGGTGAGCCAGAAGGAGTCCTCGCGAAGATCCTCAAGATCGAGCCCTACCAACTCAGAGATTCGCATTCCTGAGGCGTACAGGAGTTCCAGCATCGCCCTGTCGCGACTGGCCAGTGGATCAGTGGGCACGGTAGCCTCTAGGAGCTTCATGGTATCCTCGACTGAAAGGGCTTTGGGAAGGGATGCGATCTCTGTGTGGAGTCGAAGTCCTTCCATGGGATCATGAACCATCTGACCGCTGCCTATCAGATACGAATAGAGCCCACGTGCTGCAGAGGCTGCCCGAGCGGCGCTCCTGGCCGATGTTGTACGCTGATGGTCGGCGAGGAAGCCGGCAAGATCATGATGATTGGCGCCAAGAAGTGACTTCCCATGGTTGAGCAGATAGTCGAGCAGTCGAATTAGATCTCCTCGGTACGCGAGTATGGTGAGTTCACTTCGCTCCTGCATCACCGCCAAAAAGACCAGATACTCATCTATCAACGAACTTCCGGGTAGATCTGCTCTCGCCTCAGCTGAAGCGGTCACGAACGTCTGGTGATTCAGGAAAGTTTGATGGGTCAAGCCCATGCTGGAGGAGATAGAGCTTGGTCAGGGTAAGCCCAACGATGGATTTGCCGTCATTGAGCTGTTGAAGTGCTGAGAACTCACCAAGAGCCCCGATGTTTAGCGCCTGGACCTGCATGTCCTCTTCCTCTACGGATTGTGGTGCGACAGGTGCATCCGACAAACCAAGTGCAACAACCACGTGCGTAGTCTCATTGGTAAAGCCGGGAGAATTCAGAAAGGAACCAACTAGTTCAAGCCGATCGGCCTTGAGTCCGCACTCCTCCTGGAGTTCGCGCTCAGCTGTAGTGAGGACCTCCTCGCCTGGAACATCACACTTGCCCGCCGGTAGTTCGATGAGGTGTTGTTCGACTGAGGGCCTAAACTGGCGAACCACTACCACGCGAGTATCAGCGAGGAGCGGTACGATGACCACTGCGCCAGGGTGCTCGACAATCGTCCTCCGATAGTCGACCCCATTTACTCGAAACGACTTCTCGAGCATGGTAAGAAAGCCATTGGTCGCCAAAGTGCGCTCCCCGATCTTGGCGAAGGTCATCTCAATGCTCCTTGGCAAACTCGAGCGCAGACCGGACGAGTCCGAGGAATAAGGGGTGTGGTCGATTCGGTCGGGATTGGAACTCTGGGTGTGCCTGGGTTCCCACCCAGAACGGATGTCCGGCGAGCTCGACAAACTCCACCAGACGTCCATCGGGAGAGAAACCGGAAAGACTTAGACCAGCGTTGCGCAATCGACCATGGAAGCGCTGATTGACTTCGAACCGATGACGATGGCGCTCGTAGACCACTTCCGAGTCGTATAGCTCATGAACTAAAGAACCAGCCTCTAACCTCGCTGGATAAGTGCCTAGACGCATGGTACCCCCCAGGTCGGTGAGTTCACGCTGATCGTCCATGAGATCGATTACTGGGTAGCTGGTGTCAACATCGAACTCGGTCGAATGGGCATCGGTCATATCGCCAAGGTGACGAGCGACGTCGACCACCATCACCTGGAGCCCAAGGCAGATACCTAGACATGGGATACCACGCTCCCTGGTGACCATCGCAGCACTGATTTTCCCATCGATGCCACGAGTACCAAAACCACCTGGGATCACGACTCCATCGATGCCATCAAAATACGAATCCGCCATCATGGGCGTCACCTCCTCGGCGGAGATCCACTCAATAATCACCTTGGCGTCATAATGGAGACCCCCATGGCGCAGCGCCTCAACCACAGAGAGATAGGCGTCTGCATGGTCAACATATTTACCGATGATACCGATTCGCACCTCACGTAGTGGGGACGCTGCCCGACGAGCGAGATCTCTCCACTCGCCAAGTTCAGGCTCGTCTGGACCATCCAGACGAAGCAGCTCGACTAGATAGTCGTCGAGCTCTTGGTCGTGCAACACCAGTGGTACTGCGAGCAAGTTGTCGGTGTCGATGGCGGTTACCACACCTCGCTCAGGGACATCGCAGAACATAGAGATCTTCTGTCTTACCGAAGCAGACATGGGGCGATCTGAACGGCATACGATGATATCTGGTTGGATCCCTCGTGAGCGCAGTTCGGCGACCGAATGTTGAGTGGGCTTAGTCTTCTCCTCCTGCGATGGACCTATATGAGGAACCAGGGTTAGATGGACGAAGCATGCATGATCACGCCCGATCTCGTTTCGAAGTTGCCGAATCGCCTCGAGGAAGGGCAAAATCTCGATATCGCCAACGGTGCCACCGATCTCGGTGATTACCACATCAGTGTCGTCGGTGGCTAGTGCGCGAATGCGAGTTTTGATCTCATCGGTAATGTGAGGGATAACCTGCACCGTCTTGCCTAGGTAATCGCCATGGCGCTCACGCTCGATTACTGTTTTGTAGATGGCACCAGTGGTTACAGAAGACCCTCGCCGAAGTTGAATATCGACAAAACGCTCATAATGACCTAAGTCGAGGTCTGTCTCTGCTCCGTCTGCGGTGACAAAAACTTCGCCATGTTCGAATGGGTTCATGGTGCCAGGGTCAACGTTGATATAGGGGTCGAGCTTCTGCATCGTGACTCGAAGCCCTCGTGCCTTCAAAAGGCGCCCGATCGACGATGCGGTAATGCCCTTTCCTAACGAGCTTGCAACGCCGCCCGTGACAAAAATATGCTTAGTCAACCCCGCGCTCCCTTCCGAATCAGTATACGTCAGTTCTATCGACGAATCGTGCGATTAGATCTTTCGCGTGTTCTTGAGCTTGCGGCGAGTCAGCATGGCCCGAGAGCATTCGGGCTATCTCCCTCACGCGCTCGGATCCAGTGACTACCTGCAGCGATGTAGCAACCTGATCGGTGGTGGTCGATTTCGTGACCACCACATGCTGATCGGCGGCTGCAGCAATCTGAGCTAGGTGGGTCACCACCAGCACTTGACGGCGATCCGACATGGAGCGAAGGACCTCAGCAATGCGGAGCCCAGTAGAACCGCCAATACCGGCATCGATCTCGTCAAATATGAGCGTCGGCGTCGACGCACCTGCCACTCGCGCGATAGCAAGCATGAGACGGGAAAGTTCCCCACCAGATGCCACCTTCCCAAGCGGCATAGGAGCAATGCCAGGATTCGCGGTGAAGAGGATAGTTGGTACTATGCGATCGGGGTCGTCAAAGGCTATGATGCATTTGGCTCCGGCAAGGGCAACCTCGGCCAGCATCGCTTCGACCTGATGGATCAAGTCGTCTGCGGCCTGATGGCGCTCGCTGCGAAGGTCATGAAGTGCCTCCTCGATTTGTGGCCCCAGGGAGGTGAGCTTGGCTACGATCTCGGTCTCGGAACTCTCGGAATCCTCCAGCTGAGAACGCTCTACTTCGAGGTCCGACTGTGCTTGGAGTACATCGGTAAGTGTTCCTCCAAAACGGCGTTTCATCGCCACCAATACACCAAGTCTCTCTTCTAGCTCTGCCAACGCTTGCGGATCCTCCACCTCACCCTCGAGCGCAATGCGAGTGTCGTGGGCGAGATCATCAAGCTCGTCCATAAGCGTTACAAGTCGGTTACCGAACTCTGGCATCAGATCTCTGGCCTGGGAGTTGAGCTGGCCGACCTTGTCGGTCATCCCTCCCTCTCCAACTAGCAGATCATGGAGAGCGGACAAGAGCTGCTGGCGGTCACGCGTCAGAGCGAGGCGCGCAATCCGCTCCTCAATCTTCTCATCCTCCTCCGGATCCTCAACCTTGGCATCCCGAAGAACTCCTAGCTCATAGTTGACGAACTCGAGCCGACGTATCCTATCGTTGCTCCGTGCACGCAGCTCAGAGAGCTCTGCCTCGAGCCTTGTGGCCTCTGCCCGCAGCTGGCGGACCAGGCTGTCATCTATAGAGCCGAATCTGTCCAAGATGCGAAGCTGGGCCGACGGCTGAGTGAGTGTCGCGGCGAGATGTTGTCCAAAGATCTCAACCTCATGAGCGGTCCGTTCGCTCAACTCCGCGAGCGTTACCGGCTCGCGGTCGATACGTACCTGATTTCTGCCGGTGTTGGTTAACTCTCGCCGCAGCAGCACCTGCGTGCCCCCAGGGTCGAGTTGTGCGGCGACACGTGCTCTATCCCCGTGAGGACCGATAAGTTCGGGAGAGCCGCGTGCACCAAGGAGAAGGCCAAGTGCGGTCGTCAACAGCGTTTTACCTGCCCCGGTCTCACCCGTGATCACCACCAACCCAGCTTGGAACTCGAGTTCTGCATATTCAATTACGCCTAAATTCTTGACGATCAGCGATTCAAGCACCTCAGGAGTCCTCCGCTATAGCCTGGGGCTCATTTAGTCGGAACTTTCGCTTGACGATATCGTAGAACGGTACGTCAGCGACTCGGATAAGACGCACTGGCTTAGGGTGTGCGCTAATCGTGACCGAGTCGGGCGGTATCAACAAATGGACCACTTGACCGTCCACCATCACAGATGCATTAGGCCCACGATCAAGATGGAACTCTACTTCTTGATCGATTCCAAGTACAAGCGAGCGGTCAAAAAGCATGTGCGGCGAGAGAGGGGTCAGTATGATCGCCTGTAACTTTGGTGCAACGATCGGGCCTCGTGCCGATAGGTTATAAGCAGTAGATCCCGTCGGCGTCGCGATGATGAGACCGTCGGCCTCGTAGCGTAGAAATCTTTGCCCACCCAGACTCACATCCCCGCGTATCACGTGTCCAGAGACTTGGCGCTCCACCACGACCTCGTTGAATGAGATGACACTTTGTGTCGCATCTCCTACCCGAAATTGAGCAACAAGAGCTAGACGCTCCTCAACGCTGAATTTACCCGCGAGGATGGAACCAAGGGCTGCGATCATGTCGGTGGGCTCGACTTCGGTAAGGTAACCTAGCTGGCCTAGATTAACCCCGAGTGCTGGAACCCCTTGGCGATGTGCACACGCCATCGCACGAAGCATCGTTCCATCACCCCCAAGGCAGACGACCGCATCAACGATCGGGTCGTCCTGGATAGCTTGCCAGTGGTGCTCGCCAGTCCATGTGGAGGTCGAATTCTCGTCTGTCAGGAGTTGAATACTCTGACAGCCGTTGGCCTCCAGGTAACTCTTAGCCTCAAGGAAGAGAGTGGTACTTTCGGAATGGGCGGGGTGGAGCACAAATCCCAAGGTCATCATTACAACGAGAGCCTAGTTCCTTCCCAGCACCTCGGCGATAAGCTGCTGAGTAAATGAGTCTGGTTTTGCGAGTGAATATCTTGAAACGGGAAGAAGATGGGCAAAATACTCCTGATTGCCTTTTGATCCCTTCCTCCTCGACCGCACTAGTTGCTGAGGAACAAGTCCATGGTCTATAAGGTCGCCAAGCACAGTTTCCAACACGGTTGCATGTAGGTCCTCGTCTCGAATCACCCCCCTATATTTTGAGGCCACCTCCCGATCCACCTCGAACTGTGGCTTTATAAGCAGCAAGAGTTGTGTCTCCGCTCCGGAGAGTAGGCTCAAACTGGTCGCAATCTTAGTAACTGAGATGAACGAGACATCGACCGTCACCAGATCTGGCGGCTTTGAGAGTGGCCATATGAACCTTCTAATATCAGTCTGCTCGTGGACCGAGACTCGAGCATCTTTGCGGAGTTGTTCGTCGAGCTGCGCGGTACCAACATCGACGGCAATAACGGACCTTGCGCCCCTATCCAACAGTGCTCTAACGAACCCTCCAGTGGAGGATCCGACATCGAGACAGGTCATGTCTGCCGGCCTGACGTCACAGTCGATCAGCGCTCCCTCGAGTTTGTCGTAGCCACGCGGACGCCAGTCCCGTGTTCCCAGGAGCTCGATCGCATCGGTGTTGGCTACGAGACGTGCTGCTTTGAGTGCCAAAGATCCGTTTACGAGCACTTGCTGATCGTCAATCAGGAGCTCAGCTTGAGCTCGCGATCGCGCTAAGCCCCGCTTTTGCATCGCAATATCGAGGCGTTGTCTAGCCACGAGGCTCGGCTCCTGGGATGAGTCGCCAACAGTGCTCTCTTAGCTGGTTGAGGCGAACGTCCATAGTCCGAGTGTAACCGACAACCAGGTGGAGCTACTCGGCCACTGATGTACGGTCAAATCGAGTAGATTAGCCGGAAGGGGGGTTCTCACATGACATCACATCAATACGTTCAAGTTCACAGCGACCGCGATTTCACGGTCATCACTATGGATAGACCAGCCAAAAGGAACGCACTCTCACTGGCGCACATGGAAGAGCTGATAGACGCCTTTACCGAGGCCGGCAAGTCGGAGGTTCGAGGCGTAATATTGGCAGCGAATGGACCAGTGTTCTCCGCAGGTCATGATTTTTCTGAGATGGCAGGGCAGGACTATGCCTATATGGATCGACTTCTCCAGACCTGCACCCGGCTCATGCTCACGATCACCGACCTAGCGCAACCAGTGATAGCCCGTGTCCATGGGCTCGCAACCGCGGCCGGGGCTCAGCTCGTCGCCAGCTGTGACTTGGCTGTGGCTTCATCCAATGCAGGCTTTGCAGCACCGGGCGGTAAGGGCGGATGGTTCTGCCACACCCCTATGGTAGCCATCGGCCACGCAATAGGACGCAAACGTGCAGCGGAGATGGCCATGACGGGTGACACAATAGACGCCTTGACCGCCCTCTCCTGGGGTTTGATAAATCGGGTCGTAGAGCCAGATCGATTAGAGGAGGCGACCCTAGATCTGCTCGAGCGCGCTACTCGTGGTTCGCGATACTCTAAGGCACTTGGCAAGCACTCCCTCTACCGCCAGTTGGATCTGCCGGTAGCTGACGCCTACTCAGTCGCGATCGCCGCCATGACAGGTGCTTCTCAGACTCATGACGCTCAAGAAGGCATGGCAGCCTTCCTAGAAAAACGCGCTCCTAAGTGGGCAGACCACTAGCTGGTTCTACCCTGCTGGGTTGCAATCCATAATCAGGATCTTCGCCACCACCGACTGCGGTCGAAGTCGCGACGGCCGAGGTAGCGTAACGAGTACATCGAAGCCCGTCGCTTATTCATCCGGCTCTCCTGAGCCTAGACCACGGTGGGTTGCAGATGGTCGATTGTCGTTGCTTTAATGATCAGTGTCGGTAGATGGCGCGGGCGAGGTAGTGTCGGAACCAACGGCGGTGTCTACTTTGGGGTCTGTCTCTAGTGAATCCATCTGTAATTGAGGACGATCTAGGCTCAGACAGCATCCGGTAACCCCTCAGCAGCTACCGACCAATA
>DAHXNM010000016.1 GCA_027365375.1 Ferrimicrobium sp.
GAATCGTTGTAGGCCTCCTGGAGCCGTTCTAGCATTGTGTTGAGCGTGCCAGCAAGACTAGCGATCTCCTGAGGACCATGATCGTCGACTCGGGCCATGGAGTCACCTGCGGTGATCTCACGAGCCTGTGTTCGCATCCGCTCAAGTGGGTTCAGACCAATGCGAATGGAGAAGGCACCTGCGAGACCAAGTGCCAGAACAACCCCGAGGGAAACGAAGAGTTCGGCTAACTCAAGCCGGCGGAGCGTGCTTTGCACCGAGGTGAGGGGGATTGAGAGGACCATCGTCGCGCCGAGTGACGGATCGCGAGCAGCGAGTACACGGTAGGCGTAGTCGGTTCCAGTGAGTTCGATCGTGATGGGGTGTCCGACAGGTATGTCGACGCGTTGGTCTCCTGCCTTGCCTGAAGCGACGTTTGGCGGGGGTTCAGAGACCGAATTTGAGAATTGGCCAACCACTGAGGTCCCGTTTGAGAAGATCAGCTCACCATAACTGCCTTGTGGCAAGGAGACAAGACCGGTAAAGCTCGAATCACCATAGATGCTTGAGTGCAAGAGCTCTCGGGCAGCGAGGGGGATATCGTTGGTCAACTGAGAGTCGACTCGTGCTACGAGGAATGATCTGAGTGCGGTGACCGTCGTGAAGTCGATTGCCAGGGTGCCGACGATCAGGGTGGTCAGCGCGATGAGCAGCAGTCGAGCCCTCAGGGAAAGAGTTGATCGCTTCGGTGACACGGCCCCTGTCTCGCGCTTCAGGAGTTTTTGATCTCTGGGGCCCGCAGACTGTAGCCGACTCCGCGGATCGTTTTGATGATCGGTGGCCCAAACTGGTCCAGTTTCTTGCGAAGGTAACTGATGTACGTTTCGACGATATTGGCATCGCCTCCGAAGTCATACTCCCAGACATGGTCGAGAATCTGTGTCTTTGAGACGACCTTATTAGCATTGAGCATGAGGAATCGCAGAAGTTTGAACTCGGTGGCGGTGAGCTCCACGAGTTTACCTGCCCTAAAAACTTCGTGTGTCTCATCATCAAGTGTAAGATCATGAAATGTTTGCCGGGTGGATTCGGTTGTTGCTCCACCGCTGCGTCGCAACACCGCCTCAATACGAGCTGTCAATTCGGCGAGCGAAAATGGTTTCGTGAGATAGTCGTCTGACCCTAAGCGGAGTCCTTCAACACGATCCTCGACCGAGTCACGTGCCGTTAAAAAGAGGATAGGCGTGTCATCGCGTTCCTCGCGGAGCCGCTTGACGACCTGGAAGCCATCAAGTCCTGGCATCATGACGTCGAGCACGATGACATCAGGGCGAAAGGTCCTGGTGAGTTCTAGGGCTTCACGACCGGAAGCTGCCACCCCAACATCGTAGCCTTCGAAGTTGAGCGCCATTTGGAGAAGTTCGGTGATTGGCAGCTCGTCGTCTACCACCAGTATCCGTTTGTCCTTGGATGGTCGGCCCTGTGGGGATGTCATGAATCCTCATTTCTGTTGGCTGCGGCTCTGCCTCTCGTGTGCAGCCCGGCGGACACTGGTCGAAGAGGCAAGGGTTGGATGACTGAGACAGGAACGATACCGCTCGTGTCATAGGTGACGCGAGCGGTATCGTTCCTACGAGTTCTACCGAACCAAGAACGCCTCATCTAGGCTGCCGGAGCGTTGCCAAGAGTAATCGTCATTGTCGAAGTCCCTGATTGTGAGAGTACCTTCAAGGTGACGGAGGTTCCAGGAGACTTTGACGTGACGTCGGTGACGAGTTCAGAGGCGTCCGTCACTGCCTTGCCATCGAATCCAATGATGACATCACCCGACGTGAGTCCAGCGTTCGATGCGGGCGACCCAGGATAGATGTAGTCGATGAGCGCCCCCTGTTGATCGGTCGGATAACCGAGTTGGGCTGCGGCTTGTGCATTCATCGTCTGTATACCGACGCCGAGAAATGCCTTTGCCGTGGTGGCGGTGCTCGAGGAACTTGAAGAAGTTCTGGTGTAGTAGCTCGGATCCTTCAGGATATTTTTCACGACTGGCAGAACAGAATCTATCGATTCGGCGAAGCCTAGGTTTTGGGCGGGAGTCTGTGAAGTGGAGGAGATAATGGCGGTGTCCATTCCCACCACCTGTCCCGCTGCATTGACGAGCGGACCGCCGGAGTTGCCGGGGTTGATGGGTGCATCCGTTTGAATCATTTGGGTGAGGTGTTCGCTTAAATTTTGATCCTGCGCAGTGATCGAACGGTTGAGCGCAGAGACGATGCCCTGCGTAACCGTAGGATCACCTTGCAGTGCGAGTGCATTGCCGATCGCCACGACAGGATCGCCTACTTCCAGTTGCCCAGAGTTTCCAAACTTGACGGTAGGCAAGCCTGATAGGCCCTCGATCTGAAGGACAGCAACATCATGGGTGGGATCGGTTCCCACAATCTTGACCGGGTAGGACTTCGATTGGTTATAGAGCGTCGCCTGTATTGAGGTGGCCCCGGCGATGACATGGTTGTTGGTCAGTACAAGACCGCTGGAACCAAATATCATCCCTGTTCCGGCGTCTTCAAACTGACTAGTGCCCAGGAAGCCGTTGCTGGTCGAGCCCTCAGCCGTGATATCAACGACTGCAGGTTCGACTTTGGCCAGGATCTGAGGCACATTAAGACTCCCGTTACCATTTAACCCGGAGCCTTGAATGGCGGTGGGAGAAGCCGATGACTCGGTGATGACGACAGGCTTTGAGTTCGAGGTGCCGCTCAAGTGA
>DAHXNM010000046.1 GCA_027365375.1 Ferrimicrobium sp.
TCACCTTCATCGGTTCTACCGCGGCGATCATCGTCGGCGCGAGGTCGGGATCGATCGATCAGAGTACCGGGGTGTTTAGGGATCAAGTTGCCACCGGGCGTTCCCGGGTGGCTCTTTTCGGAGCCCGGGTGGCGGGATCGATCCTCTTCTTTCTCCCCTTTATCCTGGTGGCGTTGGGTGTGACTGTTGTTGGTACTCTGGCGCTGCATGGCAATCTCGCCGATCCGAGTGCCAGCACCATACTCTCCAATTCCGCGGTCACCATCGCGGTTACTCTGTTCAACCTCCTCCTAGCACTGGGCTTCGCCAGCCTTACCCTGTCGCGTTCGATCACCGTGGGTGTGCTGCTGGTCTGGACTCTCTTTGCCCAACGCCTCATCGTCAACATTACCGTTCTCGGCTCGATTCGCAAGGCGATTCCTCTAGTGGCACAACACGCTCTTCATGCGGTGCACGGCGGGCCATTTAATACTTCGATCACGGAAAGCTTCGTCGTGGGCGTGATCGTCCTTCTCGCCTGGACTGTTGTGGTCCTTGCGCTAGGGGCGTGGCGAACCATGACCATGGATGCCTAACATCTAGACAATGGACAACGTTGGAGATTCCATAGGGCGCCCGCCACTAATCGGAGGTGCGGCGGCAAGGATCGGGACCATAATCATGGGTCCGGTCCTTGTCTTGCTCTTGGTTCTCGCCGACGTCGCAGTGACAGTGTCCAATATCGTTCGCAGTCCCACTCTCAGCGCAGGCGCGGTCCGCGAAGTGCTGGTTTTGGGGGTTCTGGGTGCCATTGGCGCTCTTGCTTTGGGACTAAGACGCAGCCATCCCGCTGCGGTCGTGGCGGTCGTATTGGCGATTACCATAGTGGAACACTCGGTCGCTCCTGGGGGCACCAGGAGCATCTATCCGATTCCACTCTTTTTCGCCCTGGGCTCCTATGCCGCGAGGCGCCCTTGGCGCAAGGTTGTGGAGATGGCCGCAGCGACAATTGCCACCGTGGTGGTTACCGCCTTTATTCGACATGAAAGCGTCGGACCCTATGGTCTCTACAGCCTTCTAGGGGCGGTCACCTTCGTGGTTCCAGTCAGCTCCTTCGGTCTTTGGATCGGAACTAATCGCGCCTACGTCAAAGAACTTCAAGAACGCTCGGTGCGTTTGGAACGCGAGCGCGAACTTCTCGCGGCACGCGCGGTGAGTGACGAACGGGTGCGCATCGCCCGGGATCTCCACGACGTAGTGGCACACCATGTCTCTTTAATGGTGGTACAGGCGGGGGCGATTCGCGAGTCCCTCCCGCGCGAGTCGCCACTGCGGGACTCCCTTGATGTTCTCGCAGGCACCGGCCGTGAAGCAATGGAAGAGATGAGGCGGATGTTGAGCGTTCTTCGCCATGACGATCTTGCGTCACTCCCGCTCTCCCCGTCGCCGGGAATCCCTGACCTCCCCAATCTGGTCGCTCGAGCCAACGAGGCGGGATTTGAGATGACCTATCGCGTCATCGGTACCACGGTGACGCTCTCCGAAGCCCAGGAGACCTGCCTGTTTAGGGTTGCCCAGGAAGCGCTAACCAATGTGGTAAAACATACACGCGGCGCAACTGGCTTTGTCGAGGTTCGCTTTGAAGTCGACAAGGTTCGGCTGGTGGTCGAGGATCGCGGCGAAGAGGCCCTGTCGAACGCTCCCGCAGGGCATGGAATCTCTGGGATGCAAGAGCGCGTGGCGCTCTTTGGCGGAACGCTCACAGCGGAAGCCATCGCTCCAGGAGCCTTTCGCGTAGTTGCGGAGATACCCCTGGTGAGCGTAGGAGCAGCTCAGTGATCAGAGTAGTTATCGCCGACGATCAGCCTTTGGTGCGCTCGGGATTTCGCATGATCTTAGAGGCGCAGGGCGACATTTGCGTGGTGGCTGAAGCTGGCGACGGGCTCGCGGCAATCGCAGTCTGCGAGGCGTATTCTCCTGACGTGGCGTTGATGGATATCCGCATGCCCAAGCTGGATGGCCTGGAAGCGACGAGACGTCTCGGCACTACCCGGATCCTAATCCTCACCACCTTCAGCTTCGACGAATACGTCATCGAGGCTTTGCGAGTGGGGGCGAGCGGCTTTCTTCTTAAGGATGCCACTCCCGAGGACTTGGTTCGCGCGGTTCGCGCGGTGGCTGCGGGTGATGCCACCTTGGCCACTGCGGTTACTAGAACCGTGCTCGATCTTGCCCGAACACGCACCATGGTGCCACCACGAACCCATGAAGCGATCGCACATCTAAGTGCACGAGAACTCGAAGTCCTCAAGCTCCTCGCGAGGGGGATGTCCAATTCCGAACTCGCCGCCGAACTGTACGTCTCAGAGCCAACCATCAAAACTCACGTTTCACACCTTCTCGCCAAGCTTGGCTTAAGGGATCGCGTACAAGCGGTAGTAATGGCTTACGAACTAGGAATCATCGAGCCCGGTGGAGCCTGAGCATGTCTTGGCGCTGCACCATCCTAGCTCACCAACAGGCACGATGGGCCCGCACACATACGCCCGTGTGCTGGGGAGGGCGCCTATTGTAGGCGGCTAAAGTACTAGAGGAGAATTATCAAGAGAGTCCGAGCGACCTGACCCGATGACGATCCGCTCCCCCACTTTTCGGGTGACCACCAGCATCCGTGCCTCCTTTGACGACCAAGAGTACTGGAGGGGAACACTTGGATCAAGCCGGGCGCTCTCAGAACCAGGGAAAGAATTCACTCAGCCAACACCCCGGGGTTCAGGTCGGACCCAGAGTAACTCCAACCCCATTTGTTGTTCATTGTTGGACATGATGTATGCTCTGGGGCGCTCTCGAGTCGCCATTGGCAAACCCGATGCTCTCGCCAACGCGCCTCAATGATGTGCGCATACTTCACTTTGAACCGGTCACCCTTGGAGGGCAACGATGTGCGTGCAGTTTTAGTGTCCACTACCGTGCAATTACTTGGCCGCATTATTGCATGAATGCTAACAATCCCATAACTTCACTACCGCCTGGTCCACTTCCGTCTTAAGATTCAGAGTCCATTGAAACGCGTGAAGATGATCGCCATCCATTTCTAGGGATCCACATTTTGGACCACCACCTATGTAGCAGGAGAATACGGACGGACCTCGATACCTGGGCTGACCGAGGAGGTAACGTGGGCTTCGGGACTCCTCTTTCGACGACTTGTCTACAGCAAAGTTGTGGATCGAAAACCCTGCGGGTTCCTTAGCTGGCAGTTTCGACTCCGAATACCCCCGTCGTGCTGGGACTATGGGGTGCATCTGAAAAGAGCAACTCTTTTAGTGTCTTCCTGATGACAGTTCTACCTATGGGTGATTTAGAAGACTCATCGTAGAACGGCAAGTTTGGAACTGTCTTCCAGTGATTCGTTCGCTGGAAGACGGTTCCCACTCGTGTCAGAGCCTCGATATAGAATCCGAATATGTCGAGAAGAGATGATGTCGAGTGAGTTCATCAATCAAGGTTATTCGCCCAGTCACGGTGGATCCATCAGTCATTGAACGGGTTATGGGAGTAGTCCCGTTAGATGTTGAGCACGTGGACGCACCCTCCATTTGGGTGGATGGGGCATTCCATCCCAGTGCAAGTCGGTGGCTATTTCGTAAGTACCGACTGCGTCCCGTCGATGCGACTATTAAAAGTCACGCGGCTCGATTGTCAAACTATATTTCCTTTCTACGTGACGAGTGTGGACTGGTCGGTAACGAGCAATCCACATCGGATGTCTTCATGGCCTCAGCAGAGGACTTGCGGAAGTTCTACCGAGCGCGTCAATTCACTCCAGAAACGAAGGTGAGTTCGGCGAGTTGGCAAGCACAGCTTTCTACCATCAAACAATTCCATGAGTTTCTGCGAGATACGTACCGGCTTCCTCTTCCGTTTCGGCTTGAGTCGTTTTTGAACCCCGTCGGCATGCGAGTAACTAGCGCGGTTGAGCTGCGGCCACGCACCAGAGTAGGGAGCCGGGGTACTCCAGTCACCCCGGAGTTCGCTGAAGTGCTCGTCCAGGCCGCTTACCGAATCGACTCTACGGGCCGCCAATTAGATTCTCGGACCACAGATAGGGATGCTGCCTTTGTTAGTCTCGGACTAGCAACTGGCATGCGTCTCTCAACATTAGCCAATATCACCGTGTACGAGATGCCTCCCCGAGTCACCGATGACTTTACTGTAATCCGGGTCCCCGACTTTGTCACAAAGGGAGATGCCGGTGGAGAGGCTTTCGTCTTCGCCCATCGGCTCGGTGTTGTACACAACTACATCAACGGCCAACGTGCCGATGTCATAGCGAATGCTCGAAGGCCGTATCGGCCAACTAACCCCATACAACTCCTATCTGCTGACTCCGAAACATGGGAGGGCATGGTCGACCACAGGATATGGACGATGAGGTGGACAGAATCGGATGCTAAGGTGCGCAGGCGATTGGTGTGCGAAGATGGCAGTTCCCCAATCGTATGGCTCAATGGGTATGTTCCATCCCCAATCGGCGTGTCAAGAGCTGGCGACATTACCACAGACGCCCGAGATTGGGCTCGCGGCCACATCAACGCAGATTTCCCGGCAACCTTTCGTACTCACGATCTTCGCCATACATATGCGACCCATTTAGTCGTGTGCATGTTCAAACGCACCATCGCTGATTGGGTACACCCGAGTGTTGCGGATGCGTATCGACCAACTCAACTTGCTGGTGCGGTTGAAATGGTAAAACTCTCACTTGGCCATGCAAGTGATGCTTCGACGAAACTTTACATTCAGCATGCGTCCCGATTTCTGGATATTGACCAAAGAAAGTTTGTGAAAGGAGAATAGTGGCACACCCCACGAGAGGAAGTACTAGCCATACCTTCGACATCATAGAGGTTCTGAGTGTCGATCCCGAGCACTTATCGTTAACGATCCGCGACGCGGCCCATGCTGCACCTCAGACCTTTGCCTTGCGCGTTCGGGGGTTAACCCCAGCCGCCGGTCAACTGTTTCGTGGCATGCAAGAGAGTCTCGCCGTCATCGGCGACGGACTATGGGAATCTAGCGTAACCCTGGATAGGATGATGTCTGTCGTTAGCCAGCTCATCAATCGATTGACGCTTCATGACATCACTGACTTCAGTTCACTCGACGTTGATTTACCCAAACTTAGAGAAGTACTTGAGGACTTCGATCCAAACGTCAAGCGAACACTTAATAAGCTGATGGGTCGTGTTCTGCGTTCAAATCATCCGAATGGAAAGCAGTTTGCAAGCGCTTTGCAAAATACTGCCTATATGGTTAAGGAATCCAAGATGGTGCTCTACGAAGATCTTGTGGTGGACGCGATCAAACACGCAGCCCAGGGTGTCTTCAATGAAGTATTTAAGGCTCAGCGCACGGTATTTGAGTCGCTTGGGTATGACGTAAAAGGTCGTACGTGGTTGCGGATCAGTGCTCAAGATGTGCTGAAATCGATTCGGTCTCGGTTCCCTGAACTGGAAAGCGCCAACCAGTTCCCGCTACGATCGTCGCATATCGAACAAATCGCTTGGGTTCTACTACATCCTGAGAAGTTCCCCTTATCAAATGGTAGGAGGAGGACTCCGGTCTTGGATGGTCGCGTGGAGTCCCTGGGCATTGCATTATATCCCACCAGTACAATTCTCACAGCAGCTGCTATCCTCCACTGTTTAGCTGAGCTAAGTGGTCTTAATCTCTCGGTAATACTCAGGACAGAGCCGTCTGATCTTGCGCATACTGGTGATAGAACCGGAATTTTGAAGCTAGCGAAGGCGCACAACCACAGCGAGGATACGTTAGCCGTTCGAACTGAGTCGAACAACACGCTAGGGGGCTTGATCGAGGCGCTAACTGGATTGACGCGCTTTTCCAGGGACTACAGGCTACGCTATTTTGAAAAGCGCGACATGGTGCCGCTCGTGACTAGTCGATTGTATGTGGTGCATATAAGCGACCCATCGGATTGCAAAGTTATTTCCGATCAACAGCTGCAACAGGGGTGGCGAAGCCGGGCCTTCGATAAGTATTGGCAGGATGATACAATCGTGCGGGCTAACGTCGGCCTGCGTTTCATTGCATTGAGGCGCAAGGTTTTGGAGCGCGCCCTAGACCCCGAAGGTGACGTCCATGGGCACTCCAACAGAACTCGTGTCTACTATCTCCAGAATGTACTACCACAACATACGCTAGTCACACACGCTACGGCTGCTCAGGATGATATTGTTAAGGTGGCAATGGAGCGGTTTAGCTCGGTTGCTGAAGCCTCAGATCCGGAAGTCCAGCAGCTGAGGAAGGCGATCGACGTTGGTGAAACCGCCGATCTCTTGGTTGGCGTCTGCACTAGTGGCGGTAAGGATCCCGAAGTTGCGGAGCTTCCCTGTTCTCTTGGATTAGCAGCATGTTTCACATGCCCGAACGGGTATCGCACCGTGGATCACGTTCCCGGGCTTCTCGCACTGGTTTCCTTCACTGAGTTAATCCGTAACAATGATCCAGACGAGTGGGAGCATGGTGACGCAGCTGTCCTCAACTTTTACGCTAAAGGGTGTTTAGCGGAGTTCCCATCTTCATTCGTCGCACAAGCCCATGCTCAAACAGACGTGCAGGGCCAGATGGCCATCATCAGCCAACTTTATACCGAATTTCGGAGGTAATCATGGACGTGTCCGCCAAATTGATCCCATTTCACATTCCAAGATCTGGTGTCGCGAGTGCACGAGTGGCAGCGAATGCTGATGTACGTGGACTCTTTCCCGGAGGTGAGTACATTGCGGACCCCATAATGTTTATCGATGATAAGTGGGACTTCGTTGGCCATAGGTCTTGGCACACGAAGGCGGGGCAACAGACGCGCCTTGCATTCGCGGGGATCCCGGAATGCTGGCGTGGGGCGGTGAAGGAATGGATTTTGTTGTGTCTCAATCCGAGTCTTGCACTGGAGTGGGCACCGTTTGACCCAATTGCTTCCACATGGCCGGAAACACAGGAGCCTCTTAAGCCTGTGACTGCTCAAGGAAATCTTAAGGCGTTGAAGGCAGCACTCTCGGTCCTAGCAAGGTATGAATTGTGGGAACCGACAGCTGATGATTGGGCTCAGGTGGCAGCCTTGATGCGCCATCTGCAGGATCGTTCTGAGAAGCGGATGGGTGTAGAATTGGCTCCTGGAACATTACGCATGAGAGCACAACAGTTGCGGTCATTGTGGATGATTCGCACCATAGTCGGACGTCCATCGCTCCTCGGTGAGCATCCGTTTGGGGATGATGAGACGACCTACCTATTCGGATCTGGCCCCAAACCTCGACGTAATTCCAGGCGTCCACACGACGACGTTGGTCTCTGCCTCGGGATGATTAGTTGGGTATTTGACAATATCGCTAGCGATATAGTTGCAAACGCGCGCTGGTGGGCTGATAATTCGGTGCCTGTAGATGAGAAGCCGTCTTCGCGCGATGACGGCTACAGCGCCATGGTGGCACTCCTGGATGAGGTCGTTAGCCAATGTGGTGTATTGCCCGGTGTCTATAACACGCATGGCGACATCACGCTTGCGCACGGTACGCTCGCCACCTTACTTGGAGAGCATGATAGCAATGAGGCATATCTTTGGGGCAGGTATGCTATGCGACGTTTCCAGAACGTGGACCTAGATCTTGAAGGTGGCGACCCCTGTCCATTGCCTATTAGGCAGCTGCCGTTACGCGATGGATCCGGCGTCATATCCTGGACGGCCCGTCTGCTTAACAGTCGAACAGAGCTACACTGGTGGACATCTGCACTCGTTTACTACGCGATGTTTTACATTGCCGCTACCTGTGGCCTTCGCGATCTCGATCTCGCGTGTCTGCCCCTAAATTGTGTCCGTTTTACCAAGGAGACGCGGCCAACGGGAGAAGAGTATGAAGTGATCACCATGCATGGGTATCGCCAGAAGAATCGCATGGCACCGATACCCGCAACATGGAAGGTGAATGCCCGCCTCGGAAAGATCGTACGGATAATTCAAGAACTTCATGAGATATACGAGGTAATTCCGAGTATTAATTCGGCAACCATTGAGCCAATACTTTTCGATTCCGCATTGATTACGGCGTCGCTGCATCCGTCTCGCGACTCGGTTCATCTGGACTTGAACTTCATGGACTGGATTATCAAAGGCGCTAGGCGGCTTTACGATCGAGGGGTCACCAACATGCATCTTGATGACGTGACGAAACTCAATGTTGCAACTATTCGCATCACAGCCTTGCAAGCGTATGCGTCTCGCCCACTAGGTTCCGCTTTGGTCGCTCAATTTGGCAAGTGGTCAACCCAGAATGTCGCAATGGGTTACCACGGGGATGTCTTTAAGCTGATCCAACTGGCCGATCCGGATGAGGCATCAGACTTTATTCAGGAGCACACAGCGAGAACCTTGTTGCGGGCTCAAGAAAACTTTTCGGAGTTGAAGGGAAATGGAGTAGTGCGACTTGGCAAGCTCATTGACGGTCATGGAGAAGCACTACAGAATCCGGGTCCGCTCAGCCTTGCTCGGTTAAAGGCTTTAGGCAAGAAAAATTCGAATCTTCGTACGGGACCATATACCCTTTGTCTATATGACCAGAGCACAGCGCTATGCGGAGGTAGGGGTGCGGCGGATTTTCGCCTATGTCGTCCGTTTGAGTGTCGGAACTCTGCGATGACCCAGGCTCATCGTGCGAAGATTGAACTTCGTCGGCGGCAGGAGTTGCAAATGGCCCCGATTCTGAGGCGCGATGCGGAGAAGATTGGGAAAGCTATGCCAGAGGTGATCGAAGAGTTCTCCAGTACACCTGACGATGAGCTCATCGCTATTGTAGCTGCGGATCTCGAGAGCTACGTAGCAGAAGCTCTGGCTGGGGAGGAAGGAGAGAGTGGCGAGTGACTTAGTGAAAGTTGTGATAAACGCGCTCGAATCCATCGACAGTGCGGTGTCGAGGGGTGAGCCTGCTGCCGTGAACAATCACATGCGCGAAGTTCCAGTCGTGCTACGCGCATTGCTGGCAGCGGTTGCTCTGGCGAGCGCAGATCGCCCCGTAAACAGCGTTACCATGGCCAAAGCAGGAGGATACGCCAGAGGTACTGCTAACACCAAGAATAAGGATGCTCTCGCTGTTATCACAAGGGTTGCCAAAGTAATTGCTGATTCGCAACTAGATCATGGCGAAGGTACAGAGGGTATTTCGGAGTTGTCCTCTAAGGTGCAGGAGCGAGACTCTACGATTTCGGCACTACGCGCAAAGCTTGCGCAAAGCAAGTCTGATCTTGACGTAGTTGCCTCGTATGCGCGGGATCTCCACAATCGATTACAGGGTGAGTTTGATGCCGTTGCGGCCGAGAAGGCAATCAAGGTACACACCCTTAGGCCAGTGATGAGCGATGAAAACGATTGCGATCCCGCTTGAATACAGAGAGTTTGCTTAAGTCGTTCACTGTGACGCAAGCGAAGTAGAATCTTCTACGTTGTGTGTCTCTATGTGCGGCAGGAACAGCGTCCAGGGGCATGTTTGCTGTGTTGTCTGATGTGGGGAATAAGACACCTGCTTGGTTGACGCTACCGTGTTGACGCTAAGTCTGTGACGTCTTGACCTCAACTATGAGAGGAACTCTTCGTAGTTGACTGCGTCGCCGTCAACTACCCGCTGCATCAACTCGCGAAGTCTTTGCAAACGAGCTTCAACCTCTTTGTCGGTGGGCTTGGTCCCGGACACCGAGTGCCGCACCACTTGGTCGGGAGGAAAGGTTAACTCCCAAAGGGGCCATGCCATTACCCAAGCGTAGCGAGCGAAGTACACACCGATTCGACGCAATTCGAACTTGTCGTCATAATCGAGGAGGCTGTAGCCGAGTAGCTGTAAGAGCGCGTCGCGCACGGCGGAGGCATCCAGCGTTTTCGTTGTCTTTAACTCGAAAAGGGTGTCCGCAATGATGAAGTCCGCATCACCTCCACCGATTGCGCTGCTTCCAGCGAATACGGGATTTAAGTGATGCGAGAGAATTCCTTCAGCAACGTACGGGATCAACTGGGACATGGCGTCACCCGCAGAACGAGAGAGGTTCACTACGTCATCGACCGCCGCATCGGGAGCGAGTTGTAGCAGAGGTTCTGTTTCAGGACTGGCGCCTCCTGTGCTCACCGATGGCAGTCGCGGCACCCATAGGACCGTGGACGGCCCCTTGCGTCCGGGCGAGCTGACTCATTCTGGCGACTGGCCCCGGATGGAAGTCCCTGTAGCTAGTACGACTGGATGTTCGAAAGCAGGACAGCGATGGTTAGGCGATCCATGTAAACAGAAGAACATGTCGATAGTGTTCTAGTAGGAACAGTGGCATCAACACGGTCAAGCAAGGCTTAGGAGGGTCTCCACGTCCGTTTCACCCAACAATTGTGTCCAAGAACGTCCCGCCCAGTCCGAGACTGTCTCACCATCCTTGTCAGAACACCTTAATGACCTGCAAGAATGAGACACACTCGGACACGTTTACTACCAGCTCGAACACTTTGTGAACACCTAGTAATCCCTTGGACGTGGGTTCGAATCCCATCGGGCCCACCAGGTCAGGGCATGTGTTAACCCTGTGGACTTGCGGAAAAACCCAACAAGGCCCCCAAAGTGGCTGTGTTCCCAACGAGACGAGTGCCCGTTTCAAACCTTCTACCTTCGTAATGATGTGGATCCCCACACGTGAAACCTTTGGATTATGAGCGCCTGTCTCAGCTCTACTCTGCTCGCCCCTCTCGTACTTCAGGTGGATCATATAGTGCTCACCACTCCAGTCCATTGCTGATGGGAGAGCCGCGTCCGTAAACTACGTGGTGTCGTCTTGCTTAAGGCCTATGTCGCACACCTAGAGCGGTTGGCGTACACAATCCCCACATCGCCTGCGTTACCGATCGTCACTTGGAGCGCGAAACCGACCAAAGAAGTAACTGATTCACTGAAATCATTCAAAAAATATCTCGAACCACTTGACACGTGTTGTGATGATGATTAAGATGTCGGTGTTAGCGGGGTCATTATCAATGATAACTCATAACCCAGACGTGGGAGGGCGTGATGCGCATAACACACAGGAAACTCATCATGGTGGTTGCATCTCTAGTCTTGGTCTTCGCTGTAGCTGGGAGCTTCGCACTGGCGAGGAGATCTGCGCCGCGCCTTGTTCCACTCAAGTCAATACCGACCTCCAAGAACACGGGGGGTCCACCGTGGGAGCCATCTCAGCGTGGAGGCGCGACTAGAAGTGCGGTGGCAAGCTCCCCACTTTGTACGTCTACGCAGCTCGAGACACAGTACTGGACCAGCTTCCCGGCACTGGACAACCAGATGAGTGGCTTCAATCTCATCAATAAGTCAGGACAGGCATGTTCGCTGCCGGTGTATCCTTCCTCTCTGTATCTGGCAAATGCCGACGGCACCCCAGCGACGATGCCGCTGCTACCCGGTCCGGCGGGGGAAAAGGGATCGAGCGACTTCTTGGCTTACGGGACCGCTAAAGCTCCCGCGACACCGTCATTTGCAATCCCTCTCAGCCCTGCTCCCATCACCCTCGCACCAGGTGGTACGGCAGTAGACATCCTTTTCGGTACCGTCGGTGTCAATCAGCAACCAGGAGATCCCGCTTGTATTTCAACACCCGTCGGAGGTAGCATCGCCGTCTCACTGGGAAATGGGTCCCCGGTACACGTGTACATGCCCGCTAAAGCAGGGACGTCAAAGTCGCTGATTGATCCAACTGGAGCTCCCTTTGGGTCATGCACTGCAGTGGCGTTCTCCCCGTTTCTCACCTGGAGTGAGGCAGGCAATCTCGTCGGTGCGCCCTATAGTCGTTCCAGTCAAGGAGATCTCCCGCTCAAGAACACCGCGGCCTTTATTAATGCACCGTAGGTGCCCCATATTTGGACCCCAGATATACCATTCGGACCCCAGGTTTCTACCGTGTGATTCAGCGGCAAGAGATCAATGAAAGTAGGCTCCAGTGATTGAACGATTCCCCAGACGGATAGGCGGGACAGTAGCTCTCTTAGTGTCGGCCGTTACGATGGTCATCGCACTTACCGGCACTGCGGCGTATGCTGGTGATACGCCAACAGGATATTGGTATGGCTCAGACGGCACCGGGCCAGCCCCTCAGGGGACGGGAGTCGAGTACACGATGCCGAACTGTGGTGGGGCTTATGGCTCGTATACAGGCCAGCTCAACCAAGTGAGTAGCCCTTATAACGTTGCTTCAGATTCGAATGCGGCTAATGCTAATCAGGCATCAGGATACGGCGTCGGAAGCCAGAACTCCTATTTTATTGCACCACCTCAGTCAGATCCTTCATACAACGGTACAGCTACTGAAGCAACATTCTGGGGTGAGTCTCAAGCTAATATCGCGTTAGAGAACTGGGGTTCATTTTATGGTCAAAGTGGAATCAACTTACCGGGCAACCCGATAATTTATGCAGATCTTGAGAACTCAATTGAGTACACCTGGAATAAGGGGACTACTTCACTAAATCGAGACGTGTTCAACGGATTCTGGAACGAGGTGCATCAGAGACTCGTCTCCATCAAGGGTACTAAACGGGAAATCTATGCTGGTGTGTATTCCTCCCCTTACTTCTGGTCTACTTTCATGTCGGGCAGTCTTGGAGCGACATATGAGTGGACTTCGGAGACAACCTATGGATCATACTCTTCAGGCAATTGTGCGAGTGGCTGGAATTCACCCCTTGGCTATACGGCGGACTTCTACGCAAGTTACAACCAGGGTTCTCCCTGTGCTGTGGCGTGGCAGTGGATTTCGGGGTCAGCTGACTATGACCAAGTCTATGGTTCTCAAATCGTAAGCGGTGAAGGCGGTACTTGCAACTAGTTCGACATGGGTAGGTTCATTGGACCAATACCCAATGGCGAGAGTTGGCGAGCAGGAGCACTTCTTGCAACTAGTTCGACATGGGTAGGTTCATTGGACCTGTTATCTTGGGGAAATGAGGTTCTGCTTCGTTAGTGCAAGCTGCTGGCGGCGATGAACACGTCGAGTATGCCTCAGATGGCGGAAGTTGAGCACTGGGTTGTAATTGAGACTTGCTCGCACAGTTCCCTGGCGAGGTGCGATGCACGGCGAAGACCTGGACTGCCTAGGCTGGGTGGATTGCTTATGGCGCAATATGTCGACTGGATGGTGGTGTTGTCCCCTAGCCATCAGACCCCTTGCTGGTAGGTCCACTACAGTCATACATAGGGCGAGGATAGAGGAGTCATGAAGAAGGTATACCCAAGGGATCAGAAGGAACGAGTACTGAGGAAGCTCCTAGAGTTAGGTGACGGTGGGGATGCTCCCGAAGGTGCGATCACCAAGCTTTCAAATGCTGAAGGGATTCCACTCAACACGCTCTACACCTGGAACGCGTCACTGAAGCGAACCGGTGCCGTTGGCAAGTTCTCCGCGTCTGGTAATGCGTCGGTTACGCTCTCGTCGAAGGCAAAGTACGAGATTGTTCTTAGAACCGAGTCCATGACCGAACTCGAGCTCGGTACCTACCTGCGAGCAAAGGGGATCTTAGCGGAGGATCTCGAACGCTGGAAGGTGGCCTGTCAAGAGGCTAATGACCGCTCGAGTATCGCCGCAAAGGAGTACCGGGCGAACCTGGCGGCTGAACGGGCAAAGGTGACCGTCTTAGAACGCGAGCTCGCTCGTAAGGAGAAGGCACTAGCAGAAACGGCAGCTCTGCTGGTGCTGCGGGGAAAAGCCCAGGCGCTCTGGGGGGACAGGGGCGACTGATCCCTCTCCCAGAGCGCCAAGGAGCCGTAGCCCTCATAGCGGAGGCCAACAATGCCGGTGTGCCCCTTGCTATCGCAGTACGCGAGGTAGGGATCTGTGAGAGCACCTATGAGCGTTGGAGGGCCGCAGGTGGCGTGGATGCCACCACAGCATCACCTGAGGAGCTCGTGTCCGCGATCGTCGAGGATAAGAGACTCACTAGGGTCTATCCAACTCCACCAAATGCGCTGAGCGACCGAGAGAGGGCTGAGATCGTAAAGGTATGCGCCAGTCCCGAGTACTGCTCACTACCACCGGCTCAGATCGTCCCAGCTCTAGCAGATCAAGGGATCTATTTAGCATCAGAGTCCACCTTCTATCGGGTTCTACGGGACGCAGGGCTCAATAAGCGACGAGGACGGGTAGCGCTGCCTCGCAAACGCTCCAAGCCCAATCATGAGGCTACGGGACCACGTCAGGTTTGGGTGACCGATATTTCGTACCTGCCAGGTCCTATCAAGGGTCTCTTCTACTACCTGCACTTCATCATGGACCTGTACTCCAGGAAGATTGTCGGCTATGAGATCTACGAGAATGAATCATCTGAGAATCTAGCAGCCGTCTTGAAACGAGCCACCCTCAATGAGGGTTCACTCGCTCCTAGCGTGTTGCACTCGGACAACGGTTCACCTATGAAGGGGACTACCCTGGTGGCACTGTGTTACCTACTTGGTATAGCTGCCTCCTACTCACGTCCAAGGACTTCAAATGACAACGCCCACATGGAGTCGATGTTTCGTACCGTCAAGTACTGCGCAAGCTATCCCTACGATGGCTTTGAGTCTCTCTTAGCGGCAAGGGTCTGGATCGAGGGATTCGTCCAGTTCTACAACGAGGAGCACCATCACTCTGGCCTGAACTTTGTGACCCCGAACCAGAAGCACAACGGCGAAGATGTTGCGATCCTCGCCAAGCGCGTCAGGGTCTACG
>DAHXNM010000052.1 GCA_027365375.1 Ferrimicrobium sp.
CCTTCGCCATTTAGGCTTGGATCCGCTGACATGCTGCGGGTTCGGCTCCTGGTGGAGCACCTATGGTTGCGAATCTGTGTTGGTGAGGTGATCTCAGTTCTCAATTCATCCTGACCCACCGTTCGTTTCCTGAGCCCTCATCAATCACCATAGATTATCATTAGTGCAGTTCATAGGCCATGTATTTATTACGAAATCTTATGAGCGATCATAGTGAGTCGCGATTTGTTGATACAAAATGTGACGCGAGTTCAGCCGCGCTGGATCTTCGGCGGCGAAGGGGCAACAGCGTGACGTTGGAATGTCGGACAGGAATCAGAAGATGCGACCTAATCACACACGTGGATGGTCTTGAGTATGGGTTTCTTGCTTACAAGTTGGGCCGTGCGCAGTCACGAGTTCTGCAGCGTTCTACCGAGAAGTTGGAGTGCCTCTTGCGGTGCTGGCATCTCCGAGATTTCATCGGCCAGCCTCTTGGCGGACACGGCAAACCTCGGATCATTGAGGACTCGCATGATCTCCCTAGCGAGAAGACGTGTCGTGTCCATAGACCTCATTGCATGCTCGTCAAGCTCGGATATCGCGACCCCCGCCCCCATGACTTGGAGCTGGGACGCATTTGCGAATTGGTCGGCAAACAATGGAACGGCCACAAGGGGGACTCCGGCCGCGAGAGCGCCGAGCATGGTGCCCGAACCAGCGTGGCAGACAACGAGGTCTGCATCATCCAAGAGCTCGGACTGCTCAACCCAGGACTCGATCTGGACATTGTGAGGGATCGATCCAAGCAGTGTCGGGTCAAACTTGTGCCCGACAGTCATCACCACATTGATATCGAGACCTTCGACGGCTTCGAGCACCATTCGATAGGCGGCTGTGGCAATCTCCATGTGTCCGAGAACCGTTCCAAACGTTACATAGACCTTCGGTCCTGTTGAGCCGCGCCAGCGATCTGTGGTCTCTGGCCTCACGTTTGGGCGCTGCTCGCGAAACCGGAGGGTGTAGCGGAAAAGTGATGGGTCAAATGACTCTGGAAAGTGGGTCAGATAGGGAGTTTGGCGCACAACCTCTGTGAGTCCTACCAGATGCTGTTCAAGGGCAGGAGATGCCACATCGATCGACCCCCACTCTACATCCGCCCGAGAGATGGCGACCTGAGCGACCGGAGTCCTCGTTCGATGAGCAATAGCCGCAGATGCGTATTCACATACCTCTCGAAGCACAAGAGTCGGCTTCCACTCGTGAAAACTACGTTCCATTGCTGGCAAGAGCGCTGCAGTTGCATGGTGACCAAAGAGGACGCGATTTGCAAGTATCGATGCCTCTTTGGGCGAGCTTTGGGCGAGCCGGTCACGGATCGGAGCGATAGTTGACTCGGGTGGTTCACCCCCGGGCTCAAAGTCATACCCGGCCTCCTCGACCATCCTTTGCAGCGAGGCTGGTCCAACCACGAGAACGGCATTCCCTTGGTGTCGCGCTGTCGCGAGCAGTGGTTCCATCGGCCGAAAGTGTCCAGCCCCTCCAAGTGAGCAGGCCGCGAGGATGCGCATGCTCCGAGCTTAGCCCAGCTCTCACGGCATGAGCGATGGATGTCAGCAGCGCATGCAAGAGGTTGTGAATCATGCAGAAGCTAAGAGACGACCACGCGGCAGTGCTGTGTAGACGATTGCAGGTAGTGGTAGGCCCTCGTATCGGAGGTCGTCTTTGGAGAGGTGGCTCCAAACGACTGGACGGAACATTGACCAAAATCTGTTGCCAAGAGCGGTACGGCAAAGGGTTGAGCGATGACTCTAACAGGTACGAGTTAGGAACCCAAGCATAGGAGAATCACTGTTGAAGTGTCTGAACTTGGTTTGGGTTGATCACCTAACGAATCCGACCCCCCAGGTTCGCGACCAACCCGCTTGAGACTCAGAGGATAGCGATCTGCAATCAGTTTTACAGGGGGTCCGAGCACCAGGTTGCTAAGTATTATGAATGCGCAAGCGATGTGTTGCAGTCTCTCTTTGAGTAGCAGAACCCGAGGCCGAAGCCAACTACGACATTCGCATCACGCGAGTACGAGGGGCCCTCCAGGTGTGGACCGAGCAAAGTAAAAACACCGCTGAACTGGTTGTTTGTGGCGCGCTCGGAGAGATTCGAACTCCCAACCTTCTGATCCGTAGTTCGAATCCTAACCCCTCATACGTACTCATGTGTTAGCATCAGTGCAGCTCAGGACGGGTGTGTTCATCATGGGTTGTCATGAATGTGCAGGGTTAGTCACAATTTCGTGACACAAAACGTGACACAGATCGAGTCCTGTTGACGATTGCGCTTCCAGAACCTAAGCCTCTCTCTTCAGGCTACCGATTACTTGGGTGAGAACTCCAAGAGACGGGAGAATCTTCACTCTGGGTGGGCGCATGACGCGATGGTGTGCT
>DAHXNM010000078.1 GCA_027365375.1 Ferrimicrobium sp.
GATCTACAGTTCGCCCTTTGGCACGTAGTGATCTGGGCGCCACTCATGGTTCTTGGACCAGTCTTGGCTGAACACTACTATCACGGCGCGACGAGCTGGGCATTGATCTGGGCTGGAGTGGGTATAGGTGGAGTGGTTGGCGGAGTTATTGCCTTTAAGTACCACCCCCGATTCCCAGTGAGGACGGGGACAATCGCAATGGTCGCACTGACACCGGTCATGGTTCTCCTTGCGTTCCATGCCAACATCTGGCTCACCAGCACCGCCGCAATCTTTGGTGGCGCTGGCCTCGAGTTCTTTGGCGCGCTCTGGTCGTATAGCTTCCAGACACACGTGCCCCCTAACGTCATATCAAAGGTTGCAAGCTTTGATTTCCTAGCCTCGGTAGGATTCCTGCCCATCGGGCTGGCGATAGCGGTTCCCTTATCTCATCTTGTCTCAATCGAAGGCGTCTTTCTGATTGGGGCCGGATACCTGGTCGTCTCGGCCTTTATCGTGCTTTTGGTGCCCTCGGTTCGCCACCTACCGAGAAAGCCGGCGACCGAAGCGCTTGTAAGCGATGGAGTTCCGCTACTTCAGCAGTTTGATGATGTCGAGCATCGGGAGGTACAGAGCGATCACCATCCCACCGACCACCGCTCCCAAAACGACGATGAGAAGCGGCTCTAGCAGGGAAGAGAGTGACTCGGTCATGGCCGACACCTCTTGCGAGTAGAACTTGGCGATCTTTTCAAGCATGCTATCAAGTGAACCTGACTCCTCGCCCACTGCAATCATCTGCGCCACCATAGGAGGGAAGATCGGGTGAGTGCCAAGTCGCTCGGCGATTCCTTCACCCTGGGAGACACCTCGCCTGGTATCCATGGCAGCGGCGGCCACCAGAGAGTTATTCGCCACCTCGCTCGCTATCTCCAGAGACGGAACCAACGTTACCCCACTGCGAATCAACGTAGAGAGCGTGGAGGCGAAACGCGCCACAGCATATTTCTGAATCAATACACCGAACACTGGAAGCTTGAGTACCAGTCGGTCCAGCATCGCCTTACCACGTTTGGTTCGTCGCAACCGTATGAACCCGATCACCAACGCTACATAGAAGAGAATTAACAGTGGGAAAAAGCTAACAGCAAGGTGTGAGACGAACATCAATATTCGAGTAGGCAGAGGCAGCTGGCTTCCAAGCGAGGCGAAGATGCTTTGGAATGTAGGCACCACATAGACAAGCATCGCGGTGAGGATCAAAACCACCAACACCACCACTACCGCTGGGTAGGTAAGTGCTGACTTGATTTTTCGCTGCAGCTCCACCCGAGTCTCTAGGGTTTCAGCGGCCTGTGTTAGCACCTGGTCTAGAGTTCCAGATACCTCACCAGCACGAATCATCGCCACGAACAGGGTATCGAAGACCTTTGGGAACCCCGCTACCGCCTCGGAGAAGGATCTGCCGGCGGTGATCTCCTGACGAATCGTGGTCACCGCATCGCGAAGGGTCGGGTTGTCGGTCTGTGACTGGAGAATCGAGAGCGCCCGCACGATCGTAATTCCGGACTCGATCATCGTCGCGAACTGGCGAGCAAAAACGGCTACCTCAGCGAGCTTTACCCTGTGAGAAAGTCCGAAATTGATATCTCGCTTAAGAACCGGTACTCGTTTTGGGTTAACCGATACCGGCAGAAGCCCGAGATCATGGAGATGACGCAGTACCGCCTCACGACTGTCGGCGTCGATCGCTCCCTGCTTGACGTTGCCCTTGGTGTCGCGGGCGCGGTATTCATAGGTTTCGAGCACCCAACCCCCCCATCGCTTCATACAGCTCTCGCTGGTTGGTGGTCGCAAGAAGCGCAGCTTCCCGCGAGATGTGCCCTAATTTGACCAGCCGTATAAGTGCAGAATCCATAGTCTGCATCCCCATCTGTGCGCTTGACTGCATGATCGAGTACAGCTGATGGCTCTTGGCTTCTCGTACAACGTTACGCACTGCTGAGGTCGCCACCAGAACCTCCACCGCCACAGCTCGTCCCGGTTGATCGCATCGCGGGATCAGCTGCTGGGTAAGGATGGCCTGCAACGAGGACGCCAACTGAACGCGGATCTGCGCCTGCTGATAGGAGGGGAAGACGTCGATCATTCTATCGATCGCCTGCGGCGCATCCTGAGTATGCAGGGTCGCAAAAACCAGGTGGCCAGTCTCAGCCGCCGTAATAGCGGCAGCAATAGTCTCAAAGTCGCGCATCTCGCCCACCATGATCACGTCCGGATCCTGGCGCAGCACCTGGCGAAGTGCTGTAGCAAAGGCTTTGGTATCTGTACCAACCTCGCGCTGGTTGACGATGGAACTCCGGTGTGAATGAAGAAATTCAATAGGGTCCTCGATCGTGACAATATGCCTACGTTGGGTGCGGTTGATGAGATCGACGATCGCTGCGAGGGTGGTGGATTTACCGGAACCAGTAGGGCCAGTCACCAGCACGAGACCCTTTGGGATCTCTGCGAACGTCTTGACCACAGGTGGAAGTTCCAGAGTCTCCAATGGAGGTATCTGGTGAGGAATAACGCGAAACACAGCGCCGATACTCGATCGCTGCCGGAAGAGGTTCAGGCGAAACCGACCCAAGCCTCGCAGCGAGTAGGCAAGGTCAAGCTCCCATGACTCCTCAAAACGCTCGCGTTGCGCCTGGGTTAGAATCGCGTAGACGCCATCGCGAATAATCTCGGGGTCGAGCTCAGGGGCACCTTCCAACTCCCGGAGGGAACCATATACCCTGATCTGAGGACGCGCGCCCACCGAAAGATGGAGGTCGCTTCCTCGAGCCGCCACCAACTCACCAAGCAGCGAGTCGATCGAAATTTTATCGTAGGTGCCTAGCACTTGCCATACCCTTCCTTGAGCCTGGTGTCATCAGATCAAAACTCGTAGTATCTCTTCTATCGATGTAACACCCTGTAATACTTGAGCGAGACCAGCCTGGCGAAGGGTAATGAAGCCTTGCGCGCTAGCGATCGATTGGAGCTCCTCTATCGGCGCACGAGCAGCGATCGCCCTACCCATGGCTTCGGTTATCTCGAGCAATTCGTGCAAGGCTACTCGCCCGTAGTATCCTGTCCGAGAACATCGTACGCATCCCTGGGGTGCTGGATGAAAGAGCTGGAACGCCTCCTCGGAGGCCGGTGTGACGAAGCCATGTTGATTGAGCTCCTCGCTGGTGACGGTTGACGGAACTCGACAGTTGAGACAGAGTCGTCTGGCAAGGCGCTGCCCGATCACCGCGGTCAACGCGCTGGCAACCAGATAGGGTTCGACACCCATCTCAAAGAGCCGAGTAGGGGTCGATAGCGCATCATTGGTATGGAGCGAGGTGAGTACTAGGTGGCCAGTAAGGGCTGACTCGATAGCAATCTCGGCGGTCTCGCGATCACGCACCTCACCCACCAGGATGATGTCAGGATCGGCGCGCAGTATCGAGCGCAGAGCCGAGGAGAAGCTGATGCCGGCACCAGCGTTAACTTGGATCTGAGCTATGCCGCTCAACTGGTACTCGACCGGATCCTCTACGGTGATGATATTGGTCTCTACTCGATTGAGTCGATTAAGCGTCGCATAAAGAGTGGTAGATTTTCCTGAACCCGTGGGCCCGGTGATGAGAATCGTCCCCCAAGGCTTGTCGGTCAGCTTGTCATAGAGCCTACGTACCTCTGGTAGGAAACCCAAGTCCTCAAGATCGAGTCTGGCGGTCCCGGTGTCGAGCACCCGGATCACTACCTTCTCGCCAAGATAGGTTGGCAGCGTTGCGACTCGAAGATCAACCTTTTGACCTTCGATACCCACGCTGAAACGGCCATCTTGGGGTCGCCGGCGTTCAGAGATATCGAGGCCAGCCAGGATCTTGATCCGTGTCATCAACTTGGCATGCACATTTGCATTCAACCGCCCCACCTCGTGCAATACCCCATCTATACGGAATCGGATACGAATCGCCCCGTTAATCGGCTCGACATGGATGTCGGAGGCTCGATCGAGCACTGCCTGAGAGATCATCTGATTCACCAACGAAACGATGGGACCATCCTCGACGACGTCAGCAACGTCAGCCTGTGATGACTCTTTCCTCTCCTCGGCTAGCTCTGAGAGATCAAACTGCTCTTTCAGATTAAGCTGCGATCGCTCAATTGTTGCGAGTAGTTGTGAGTAGGTGACGACGACAAGATGTAGATCTCGTCTCAAAACCGTCTTTAGATCGTCCTTGGCCACCACATCAGTGGGATCGACCATCGCAACCATGATCGAACTCGATTCCTCCCGAATTGGAAGTGCCAGATAACGACGAGCAGCGCGAGAAGGAAGAAGCGTGACTACATCAGGGTCAAAGCTGAGGCCGTTCAGATCAAGTTCTTCTACACCATAGCGTTCTGATAAAAAGTGACACAAAGCCATCTCATCAACCCGGCGCTCCTCCACCAAGGCTCTGATCAAAGAGAGCTGTTCTCCCTTGGTGGAGAGGACCTCTCGTAGCCCCTCCTCTGAGACCAAGCCAGCATTTACAAGACCACGAGCGAGCGAGGACAGTTCAGGGGTAGTGAAGGTGCGCTGCACCTCAGGATCGCTCATACTCAAGGCATCGGTAGAAAACCATCTTTACCAAAGCTTCGGCTTCAATCTGTCAGGCTCGCCTGCTGTGATTACTCACATACTCAAAGGGAAGCCGAAGTTGCTAAACCAACAACTGCACCAGCGCAGAGGCACACATAGCCATCAACGAGGACGGTCTACGCAAGCATCGACTCAGCAAAGTAATCCGGTTCTTCGGAAATAAGCGATGCCCAGCAGTTCGGCCACGGCCACGTCGAGCTTGGGATGCCCGAGCGCAGCCGCTCGGTCCAGCGCTTCGACCCCCAATCACGCGATGGAGACGGCATACCGAAGACACCCGGTCGCTTGGCCTGAATCTGTGCGCATCGCGCAGGATGCATCGGGGCCCTGCACGCGAGACTATCGACGAGAGGTCGCTCCTGAGCGAGGACCACCAGGCGAGGTCGAGTACAGCAACTCCCTGGAGGAGGGCATGTCCTCCTCCAGCATGCACTCGCTGGCCCTCTACTGGAAGCGTTGAGCAGCGCTTCGGCGTACTACTACTTCTTCTGTGAGCCGCCGAGGACGCGGTTAATGAAATCGCGGGTTATGTCGGCAATCTGGTCGGGCTGATCCTCGAGAGCGAAGTGACCGCCATCGAGCAAGTGCACCTCTGCGCTCGGCACGTCGCGCTTGTATGCCTCGGCCTCCGCGGCCTCAAATGAGGGGTCATAACGACCCCACGTAACCAGCACCGGCGGCTGATGGGACTGAAGCCATTTTTGCCATACAGGGTAGGCAGCGACGTTGTTTTGGTAGTCGAAGAAAAGGTCTGCCTGAATGTCGGCTTGGCCGGGGCGCTGCAGAAAGGCGAGTTCATCGGTCCAATGATCGGGGTTGTACCTCTCTGGCGCGGGGCTTATTCCGACGTGACGCAGGCGAGTTGCAGCGGGCGAAAAGAAGTTCTCGCGTAGCTTCGTCTCGTGTTCGGCTCGGTGGGCCCAGAATTGGCGGCGGGTCTCCCAGAGCGGCCCGAGTCCGTCTTCGTGGGCCACGGCGTTCTGCACGATCAGCGCCTGGATGCGGTCGGGGTGTGCCAGTGCCAGCCTGAACCCGATCGGTCCACCGTAGTCCTGCATGAAGAGTGCGTAGCGTGTGAGGCCGAGCTTGGCAGTGAAGGCATCGATGACCTCGGCAAGGTGATCGAAGGTGTAGGCGAAGGCCGCAGGGTCTGGCGTGTCGCTATGCCCGAACCCGGGATAATCCGGCGCGATTAGGTGGAAGGCATCACCGAGCCGGGCGAGGAGCGGCTCCCACATGCGTGAAGAGGACGGAAAGCCGTGCAGCAGCAGAATGGTTGGCGCAGAGGCGGGGCCCGCCTCTCGGTAGAAGATGCCGATTCCTTGGACATCAACGGTGCGATAGGTCGTCATGTTGGTTCCCTTTCAGTCGAGGCTGCTTGTCGAACCGCCGTCTGGCATTACCAACTCTAGCGGTGATAGCGTTACGAGGGCACTTTAATGCAACACGGATCCAGATCGCCAAAACAACTCGCACCAGCGCGAGGTGTTCGAGTGCAGCTATAGCCTAGACCACACGTCCTAAAGACCGGTGATGCCAGCCGCGGCCGATCCGGACGTTCTTCACTCTGTTCCGCGCCCGTTCATCGGGCTCAGCTGCGGTGGGTACGCGGGCAGTTAGAACAGCAGTAATCCAAACATAGTGGTCCATATTTACCATGGTGTTTACCATCCAGAATCCGCCAAAACATGATGCAGCGCCACATTCTTGATGAAAGGCCCCCTTGATCTTGAGAGACAGATTCATCTTTGGATAACTCACCTTGGTTTAGATCTAGGTCTAGAAAGGAAGCCGAGGTTGCTAAACCAACAACTGCACCAGCACGCAGGTACACATAGCCATCAACGAGGACGGTCTACGCAAGCATCGACGAAGCGAGGTTGCCCGGATCCTCAGAAATGAGCGGTATTCTGGTAACAAACTCGACCAGGAATCGGCGAGCCGTTTAGCTTTCTGAGATGCCTGGTTGGACTGAAACCATCATTCGGATAGGTCGAAGCGTTGCAATCCGCGAACGGACGAGCAAAGTCAATGGATTCTCCTTGGTGTCTGGCTTGGTGCTCTCACATACTAGATGATAACCTTTCGGAAATATCTTAAAATGCTATGAAAACGTCGCCACGATGTGTTATGTTCATGTTTACACCAGACGATGACTCTGGTAGCGATGATTACCATAAGGGGGTAATGATGAAGGTACGGAACATCGCTCGGGGGGGGCTATAGTAGCCGTCAGCCTGGGACTTGCTAGCGTCGGCACCGGAATGGGGTTGACGGTGAGTCACAAAGCTGAAAAATCGAGACCGGCGTTGAGTAGTTGGACACTGCATGGAGTCGCGTCGGCTGCCGCCCGTCCAGAAGATGTCGATGCAAACGAAGGCGGGCTTCGAGCTCCTACGTATAGTCTCCTTGCTATTGTTGCTATGCCGCGTGGGATCGAGAGACTCATGGTATCAAGTGCAACCGTGACGGCGCCCGGAACCTCACTACCTGCTGTCAGCACTGGCATGATCGTGTCAGGGAGTGTAGCTCGACCTGAAACCGCCTACGGTTGTGACGCTGAGAGTGCGTCCGTTGGGGTAACGTGCATCAATATTGAGGGCAGTGGTAACTACGTGAAATATATTGCAGCATCGATCCTTGTGGAGGAGGATTTTGTTGGATATCAACACATCTATGGCCCAGGCGGTGTTAATGAGTACTCAGGCATATTTTATTATCCGGCTGGTGAGCAAGGGATTTATAAGTGGGAGCCAAATGGCGACGTGATCCCTGGAAAGTATTGCGCCCAAACTTTGGAAGAAAATGGCGATAGCCTCGGCATAGCTTGCGAAAATGTCGATTAGTTATCCCTTAGCGTTGCTGGATTCGTTGGCTTTTGCTGGCAATAGCACTGCGGACAATATTTTAGCGTCACGCGCGGTCAGCGGGTGCGGCCATAAGAGGATCCATGCGCGTAATTATTCATACGAAAGCGGTCTACACTCATCAACAGTAGCGATCTCGGTTATCAAACTTCGGAGAGCTCTACTCTCGCTGTTTTCACAATGGGGTGGCACTTAAGATGACTACGAACTCTTCTAGCCCGTTTATCGGGAGAGTCGAGGCCCCGTCATTACGGGTGCTTTGGTTGGGTGACGAGTTTCGGATAGCGCAAGAGCCACATTCCTCAGAAGCGTTCCTGTTATCCGGCCTCATGAACATCGATTTACTCGAATTGTTTTATCTCGAGGATTCGTCACGGCTCCCAGGTGCCTGGAGCCCCTGCCCTAAGCACCGTCGGGTGGTTGTGGCAAGTGAGGAAGATGAGCCGGAACGTCTTACGCTTACGGTGACTTCTCGTGATGAGAGATATCACTTACCCTTGCGGACAACAGAGCTAGGGTCACAAATATCGCCGGGCGCTAGTCCCCAACCTGATGCACTGATAAACCAGCTACTCCAGGTTGGGGATTCTATTGGTGCTGACATTATGGTTTCCCGGCAAACCGAACGGCTCGAGTACCCTTACGGCGTGATCGAATATGTGCATCGGGCGTCGGCTACAACTGGGGTCGCCGATGCGCTCATCCTGGTGGGACTTTACCTCAGGTCGAGAGGTCGCTATGTGTGGTCGCACTTCCCGAAGGATTGCAACAGCGGATCGTCGCAGGGGTTGGACAAAGTCGCATTCTATGACCTCGCAGGGCGCTACCTCGTCAAAGACGATACTAGGTGGGAGATCATGTTGGGGAAGTGGGATATTCAAAATAAGCTCAGCAGGGGTGGGGATCTGCTCTCACCTCTTTGGAGGCGTATGGTCCGTGCTTTAGGCAATAGCTTGGAGGCGCGAGACCGAGTTCATGTGAGCCTAGCCGAGGCGGCTGCACAACAAGACCCACGTGCTGCATTAACGTACCATAGCCACGCCATGAATGCTTTCGACCTGTTCCTCGGTCAAATCGGCGAAGTGATCCAAATTCAGCAGAACCTCCTACAGACTATCATTGCCGAGACGACCCTGACGGGACTCGCTAAGGATGAAGTGGAGTCACTTAAGGGCGATCGCTATAGTGAAATGAAAATGTCGTTACCTCAACGGGATGCTATGTCAGTGATATGGGGCCAACTTCGTGAGTCTCTTGACCTCCGCAGTGGACTAACCAAGGGCATTTTCGAGGCAATGAAAGACTCCGCAAAAGACTCCGCGAGAAGCGGACAACCGACAACTATGGATCGAGCACTTATAAACTCACTAAGGGGTTCATGCAAGGGTCCGGGTGTTATGGAGTTAGTCGATAATCTGCGCCGACTGGAGTTGGCCGGGGACCTCGGAATCGTGAACGAGGGCCGCGAACAGATCAACTTTGAGGTAGGACGGCTGACTGAGGCATTGCTCAAACTCGCCATTCGTTACTTAAACGATGTTATGGAAGTAATTCCCACAGCTGGATTGCCTCAACCCAGCGGATCCGGTAAACCGCAGGAGATGGTTGATCAGGTTGGCACCTCGATAACTTACGCGCGGGAGGCTTTTGCCTGGATGTTTGGGGTTTATTGAAATCGATGTGGCTTAACTTCCTATTTCAAAGTGTCCATTGTCAGGACTTCCTATAATAAGGATTTTTCAACCCTTACGCATGGTTATCTCAGTTGGTATCTACTCCGGGAGGTAGTCGGTTATGGAAGAGCACATAACAAAAGAGGAGCCTACAAGGAACATCGGTGGACGTCCCGTACTCAATCCTCGCCCTATATATGACTGTAGTCAACCTACCAGCAAGCTGAAACCCCAATTGGCGTAGTTCCAATATTACCACCATAGGCATTGCCGCGAAGTCCCGGTCATCCCCTGGCTATTATCAGATTGCAGCCGACAGCATCGCATAGAGTTCACCGTCCGAACGAATCGGCAAGAGGAGAAAGCAGGTCTCGGCTAACGCTCCCATCTATTTAGATCGCGCAGACCGCGTCTCTCGCACATCAGTCGATGCTTGTACCATCTTGATCCAATGCCTCCAGAAACACAGTTAGGCTCGGGAGGACATTGAAGAAGTGTTCAAAGGCAAACCGAGCCTGAGCCGCAAGCATAGAACGGCCCCCAAAACCAGAGACTCCCAGCCGTTTGGCTGCCTCAAGCAACGGCGTCAGATTTGGTCGGTAGACCATGTCATAGACGAATTCACAAGCTCCCAGATTCATCAACTCGAGGGGTGCCTCTCCTTCAGCGCCACCTCCCGTCATACCGACCGTGGTTGCGTTTATGACCAAGTCAACCGATAATCCATCCGTCTGCTCGCAGACCCGAACCTGGCCATCGAAGGCGTTCGCCAGCTCCCTGGCTCGATCTCTACTCCTGCCATGGACATAGACCTCATGTGCGGCTGCATCTATCATCGCTGATGCAGCTGCACGTGCAGCGCCACCGGACCCAAGAATGAGGATACGCTTAGCTCGAGGCTCAAAACCTACCACCGTCCGCAACGCCTCCAAAAGCCCTCTGGCGTCGGTATTGTAACCAATGAGAGCGCCTTCGGAGAAGACAATAGTATTGACAGCACCGATACGTCGCACCTCCGGGTCCTCTGCTTGGAGCAAACTCCGGGCCACCACCTTTAGAGGTGCGGTAAGGTTGCAGCCACGAAATCCAAGCGTGACAAGCGAACGCAAAGTCTCAGCTAAGCCGGAGGACTCAGTCTGGAAGGCGAGGTAGCGACCTTGTAACCCAGAGTGCGCTAATCCGGTCTCGTGAAGGAGCGGGGATAGGCTGTGGGCGATTGGATCGCCAAGTACGCAGGCTAAAGGGATAGCAGGTTTCGTATGTGCATCGAACATCACCGCTCACCGTATCGTGAGATCGCAGCCTGCTGTTGGCCGAAGGTGTCAAAGAACGAGAGGTGCCGATGCCCTCGAAGAGCGACAAAGTAGAGCCACGATCCTTTTTTTGGATGCAAAACACCCATGAGACCAGCCGAATCGACGGCTCCTATCGGTCCTGGTGGGAGCCCGGTGTGGGAATAGGTGTTATACGCAGATGGGTCCTGGAGTTGGGTGCCTGTGATTGGGTTCGAGTAATTCGCTGTTGCAAAACGAACCGTGGAGTCCATCTGGAGTGGCATACCAGCGGCGAGCCGATTTAGGATCACTCGCGCAACTTTGGCGTATCCGGCCGCGGAGTTGGCCTCCTTTTCGGCTATGGAGGCTGCTACGATCACCTGTGTCGCACTCAAGGAGTGGTAATTCCCCGAGGGCGACAGCCCATCCGCCTCGAACACCTGGGTAGACCTATTTAACATCTGTTGAATAAGCTCTTTTGCCGTCCCAAGTGGATCTACAAAATAGGTGTCAGGGTAGAGCAATCCCTGCAGGCTTGTTGCATGAGCTAGAAAAGGCGAATGAAATACCCCAAGGTTGCTGCTTTGACGGAGAAACGCCGATCCTGAGAGGCCATCGCCAGGTAGCGATTTGAGTTCCGAGGCGATTGTCGACACCGTCATACCTGGCAATACGGTCAGCTTTAACGAAGAGGGTCCCGCCGTCAAACGCCCCAGAGTCCGAGCATAGCCCTCGTTAGTCCGAAGAAAGTAGACCCCAGCGTCGATGATTCCGACACCCTTAATCGCTGAGTACGCCTTGAACAGGAGTGGAGAACGCACCACTTTTGCCTGAGCAAGTCGATCAAAGATCGAGCTCACTGACTCCCCTGGGGTAACAACAACCGCCACCGACTGTCCGTGAGGACTAGGTTGTGACTCAACATAAAATGCAATGCCACCAACAACTACGATCAGCACAAGAAGACCGGCCAGCGCAGCCAATATCCAACGGAGTCTACGCATTTCCTAACCCGTCAAGGTATCGCTGCAATATATCAGCAGCAGCCAGGTCATCGACACGACCACGTTGGTCTCGCGTCGATACTCCAGCCTCGGTCAAGGCGCGCTCAACACTTCGGCTTGAAAATCGTTCATCCACCTCTTCGATCGGCAGATCAACGACCGCCTGGAGCTCTTGGATAAAGCGCCGCGCCATACGTGTACTCTCGGTCTCGCTACCATCGAGTGATAGCGGTACCCCCACCACCAGCAGGTCGACGCCGTACTCATCGAGCAGTTGGCGAACCCGGTCGAGCCAACCATCCACCCTCTGAACCACCTCAAGCGGGAAACTTGCCTCGCCAACGCTGATCGCAATCCCAATCCGACGTTCACCAGGATCAAACCCCGCCGCCCTCATTTCGCCTGTTCGAATCCAGCACGGAGCTCCGCCAACGCCTGATCCAACTTGGCCACCTCGCGGCCGCCGGACAGTGCAAGCTCCCGTTGAGGACCAACCCGACCACCAACTGCGCTCGCTACCGGCCCGAGAACCTCATTGGCGGCGTGCACCTCGGGATCTGTCACTGCCGCTACAAGCGCAACTTTATGATCGACCACACTCGCCAGCACGATGACCTCTACACCTTCGAGTCGTCGAAGTTCAAGGGCTACAAAGCGCAGCTCTTGACCGTTCAGGCCATCGACACGCTCTATGACCCACGAAGAGCTTCTCTTAGCCGCTATCTCGCGGGAGATCGACCGCAGCTTCTCCTGTCGAAGATTGCCAAGTTCAGCATCCAGGGTTCGGTTCTTTGCAACAAGAGCCTCAACGCGCTCAATCAACGCCTCACGCCCTCCGGGAAGCGCGTTCTCGAGGGAATCAAGTTGACGTTCGAGTCCATGGACTACATCTAGTGCCGCCAGCTGAGTCACCGCCTCAATCCTTCGCGTGTTGGCGCCAATCGACCCCTCGGAGACTACTTTGAACAACCCAATCTCGCCGAGTGAACCGACGTGAGTACCACCGCAGAGTTCGACAGAATGATCACCAGCATGAACCACACGAACAACGTCTTGGTACTGGTCGCCAAAGAAGGCGATCGCCCCTTCACGGACTGCAGCCTCCTTGTCCTTGACCTCGGTAATGACACCGCTTGCGCTAACTACCTCGCCCATAATGAGACGCTCCACTTGCTTGATCTCGTCGGAGGAGAGTGCAGACCAATGGGTGAAGTCAAAACGCAACCGGTCGGGCGCCACCAG
>DAHXNM010000189.1 GCA_027365375.1 Ferrimicrobium sp.
CGAGTTAACAGTGTGAGTCCAGGCTCCATCGATACCCCCATGTTGCGGGCTTCGGCGTCGTTGTTCGTTGGTGGGGTACAGGAACAGGTCAAGGAGATTCTCGATTCGTGGGGCAGAGCGCACCCACTGGGACGAATAGGGGATCCTTGGGAAGTCGGTGAGGTCGTGTCATTTCTTACAAGTCCCCGCTCCAGCTTCGTGACGGGAGCGGATGTGCGAATCGATGGTGGTCTATTGGCGCAGCTCGGCGCTTCACTACCATCGGATGCCGACTAAGTATGGCAGGGTCTCTTTTAGCACGATGCTACGTCACGATAGCGACGTTGATATCCAGATGAGTGAAAGGTAGGCGCCGTGATCCAGTTGAGTGAGATGCTGTCCCCGCGACCAGAACGAATGTGGGACCTGGTCAAACAGGCTGGTGTGAACAATGTAGTGGCACTGTTAAATGGGGCCGAACAGGATCAGCGCATGTTCGCATCTGTGGGTAAGGAGGGCTTGGTCGGCGAGGCTTCGGCAGACATCGCGTGGGGGGAGGAAGCGATCAAGAGGGATCGAGATATCTTCGGTCGTCATGGGTTCAAGATGGTCGCGATAGAAGATACCGCTCCCATGGATAGAGTGCGCCTTGGGCTTCCTGGCCGGGACGAGCAGATTGAAAACGTGATCACACAGGTTCGAGCTATGGGATCGCTTGGTGTACCTGTGCTGTGCTACAACTGGATGGCGTTGTCCAGTTGGGGCAGGACGAGCGTCGATACGATCGGTCGGGGTGGAGCGCGGGTCACCAGCTTCAAGGCATGCGAGGCAGACTTGATGAGCCCGCTCATCGAACCGGGGGAGATCACGGAAGTGCAGCTATGGGACGCATTGCAGTATTTTCTGGATGCGGTAATTCCGATCGCCGAAGAGGTCGGGGTCAAGTTAGGGATGCATCCTGACGATCCGCCGCGAGCGATATATCGCAATATCCCGAGAATTATGCGCTCACCGGATTCGTATCGACGTCTCCTGGAAATGCATCCGTCACCATCGAACGGTATTACGTTGTGTCAAGGCAATTTTGCCCTGATGGACGAGGACCTGCCCTCGATGATCCGGGAACTTGGGGGGCAGAAGGCCATCGCTATGGTGCACTTCCGGGACGTGCGTGGTGGGATTGATGACTTTGTCGAAACGCTTCACGATGAAGGCAAGACGGACATGGTTGCCTGTATGCGTGCGTATGCTGATGTGGGATTTGCGGGGCCGATGCGTCCCGACCATGTGCCTACTATGGAGGGGGAGTCTAACGAGCATCCTGCCTACGGGACGTTGGGACGATTGTTCGCCATCGGCTATATCCGTGGACTCGAGCATAGCGTGTTTGGTAAACCCATTGAATGAGGTGGAGTGCCTAACCCGAAGTTGCCGTGCCTCTTAGTCTCCTTCTGGAGTTTTACTCGAGGTTGGGCGAAGTGAGCGATTTCTAAGCTCTCAGTTGAACTTTCGATGGCAGCTCGCGTTGGTGGCTTGACCGCGGGATAGCTGGTTCGATCTAGGGATCTCGTGAGCGGGTTCGCGCCCTAGGTAGACGTCGGCTCTGCGACTTCGTGGGGCCCGGTTCCTGATCGGTGGTGGCTCTTCAGGCTGTCGTGCGCCGACCCCTGGGCAGGCGTCTCTGTTAACGGCGATCAGGAAGTCCTTGTTGGCGGCGATGAGTGATCTAGCACGCGCGGCCACTTCGATGCAGCGCGCGCGGCCAGCAAAATCTCTCGCTCTGGTTGGGGATCAGATGGCCAGAGGCACCAGCCCCTTTCCGGAAGTAGCGTCAGCCAGACGCACCGATTCGCCGTGTGTGAGGACCACTATGCATCTGGGGAGGCTAGAAGCATCGCAGCGGGAGAGCCATATTGGTTGGGGAGGGACCCGTCATTGACGGGTCCAGTGGCAGCGCAGAAGTCGAGCGGGCCCGGAGTTGGGGATCTGCTACGGCGTTCACCGGGCGTCAGAGACGAAGTCTTAGCGCTACCGCCTGCGGTGATTCGGCGAGTCCGGCGTCGAGGAGTTGGCCGTCTGCGCTCACCAGGGAGACGCCGAGCGCTTGGGCTGAGGCTGCCCAGCAGGCGTCGTAGAAGGTGAGATCGTTCGCTGCCGCCACAATGGCCGCCTGGCGTAACCAGTCGGCTGTCACGGCGAGCGGGGAGCCGCAGATGATCACGAGGTCGTCGAGCTGGTCGGCGACCTCGGAACCGCTCCAGCGCAGCGAGCGAAGAAGTACGTTGCCCATCTCGTAGAGCGCCAGGTCGATCATCCGAGTGTCGACCTCGCCCCTCCTCGCTGCCTCGCGCAACGCGCGAGCTTCGTTCACTTGGGATTCGCCTTCGCTGTGGAACCATTTGATGAGGACTGACGTGTCGACGAGGAGTGTCGTCAACGACGGCTGTCCCGGTCCCGGCGGACCAGATTGGCCGCTTCGAAGCGCCCGGCGTTGCGGAAGCGTTCCTCGGATCGGGTGATGGCGTCGTCCACATCGGCGGGCCGAGGTCGTGTGATCTCGCGGCGGG
>DAHXNM010000108.1 GCA_027365375.1 Ferrimicrobium sp.
GAGCCAATCCACGCCCCGGTTGGTGGTGAGGGCAATAAATGGGTTCGCCGTCACTTTGGTGAGAGCGGTCCACTCGCCAACCTTGGTAGAGAGGGTGCCCCAGCTGAGTCCAGCTATCAGTGCAACACTAAAGAGTACGTAGATGACGAACTGCACGATCAAGGTGTAGATGATTCCTACCTTCAGGGTGCGGCCATCTTTTGCCTCTTCGGCAAAATCAGGAATCACTCGGATCGCACCGAAGGCAAACATCGCGATTGGCACAGCGGCAAAGATTGGACCAATCCCGTACGGCGCAAAGCCGCCAAAAGCACTGAAGTTCGAGGCTCTCCCCATGACAAGGATAAAACCGACCGCCAACAGCAAGTACAGTACGATCTTGACACCCCCAAGCGCATTGTTGATGCGAGCCAGGATCTTCACACCGTAGAAGTTCACTGGGATGTAGACCACGAGGAGTACCAGTGCAACGAGCGCACCCGAGAGCGTGGGATCGCCCTTCGCATTCAAAAGCCCCGAATCGAAGTAGCTGAGTGCTGTAACAGTAGCGATCGCCTCGATCGGCGGGATGAGGAGGTACCACACAAGACTGCCCACTGAATTCACCAGATTTGCCACCCAACCATGGGTGTAGAGCGAGTAGCGTGCAGGTCCACCTGCCTCAGGAAAACGAACGCTCATGTCCACATAGGTAATACCGATGAAGGTATATATCACACACCCGATCACCCATGAGACGATCATTGCGGGTCCGGCGACTGCTGCCATTCCAATACCGCTAAAGAGGGCCCCCGTTCCGACTGCGCCTCCAACACCAAGAATAATCATCGGTAGAAGCGAGATTCCCTTGCGAAGAGATCCACCAGCCTCTCCCGAATTATCCGTCGAACTATCCGTTGTTTGAGCCATGAGCACCCCCTAGGTACGTTAGATTTTGCTATGCCCCTTCTAAGGATGCTAGCAAGATCTACCGTATAATGTGCTATCCATTGTATTAGTATGCAGCACAATCGCGAAGAAACACCAGTTCATCACGAAAATATCACCACCAAATAATTTTTGCAGCTTGCTCCGCTGCATACCGTTTTGGGGTGACAAAAAGTCTATGTGCTCCTCATGCCCAGAAGAGTGCATCCTTATAGTGCGATATAGCCTCACTAATCGTGTCCGAACCACCACAAAACGGACCGCGATTACTGACCTGATCTATGCCGGATGAGAAAGCGACTCCAGAGATACTCCAGAGATACTCCAGAGATAGAGACTTCATAGCTTCATCTTGGCGCTCACACAAGTAGTGACTCGGATGAGACGAGGGCTAATTCTATCAATCTGTGCTGACCCTTACCAATTTAACCAGGTGGACCAGTTAATGATCGGCCAATATTGGAGCCAGGCTCGGCCACTCATACTGTTTTGAGAGAACTCTGACGCCATCAACATAGACCGGACGGGATCCCAGTGCCTCCACAGGGTATCCATAATGCGTCGCATATCGGTGGAGTAAGGCATCAGGGAGCAGTCGAAAGCGACACGTCCGACACTCCTGCAGGGCACCAATCTGAAGCGCGGACCGCGCGCTGACCGCGAGCGGCATGATCGGGGATCGATGAAGTTCGCACCCGCTGACGTGTGTGATCAGTGCCCAGCCAAGCTCGGCGGCAGCGCCCGCGAGGTCAACGGCCCCGAGCAGCGCATTCGTGACACTCCAAATCTCGATCGCTTGAGGCATTCCCTTCAACAACTGAACTAATGCGGGACTAAGCTCGGCGGGGTCGTCTGCTCCTTCCGCCAGAAGATAGCCAAACTCGGTCACGATATCGGGATCATCGAACATCGCGTAGCGTGCCAGGTACCGAAAGTGCTCCAAAAGTGCCATACCAAAGAGTCTACGAGCGGCTGTTCGTCTTGCTCGACCTCTCGCTCCAGCGGCGATTTTGGCACCAACTCTCGCGCTTGTTCATTCTTGCCCTCTCACATGACGAACTCACAGCCTTCCTTCGGCCGACAGCCGTCGTCTCCCGCCCATACACCTCCAAGGGTCAGGGAACGGAGTGTGTGCCTTTAGGCCGCCTATGCCGTGCCTAGGTACGAGATTCCAGCCAGACGCATTCGCACACCACCCGCGTTGTTCGTTTAGGCACACCCTCCCAGTACTATGACCGAAGCCACAAGCTAAAAAATACCTGAAATGTGGCTGGCATACAACCTTGCGGTCCGCGTGTTGACGCCTACGAACCAACAGAAGTTGAAAGGAGGATCAAATGCACTTCTTTGGGCTTGTCATCCTGTTCGGCCTTGGTATCTACGGGTTGAGTCTCCTTGGGGAGCGCGCCTATGGGCACACCCGAGAACTCAAACCACTTGTGCAACTCATTTTGGGAGTCGCACTCGCTTGGATCGCCAACCTCAATCTATGGACTGGATTCGCCATCGGCCATCTACGAGCCGACTGGGTAGGCGTCACCATCACCGGTCTGGCGCTTGGTGGGATCGCCTTCTTCTTTGATGCGATCGTAGGGTTCTTCGCTGGGTTACATCGCAAAATTGAAGATCAAGCTGTCCAACTCGAGCGCAGCGACCTCAAACGAGTCGCCTGATATCTTCGCTAAACCCGGGTGTCACGGCTGCGGTTGGACAAACCGCAGCCGTGGCCACTCCAACACATGGCTACCGACGCTGTAGATACACATCACATGGTCGCGCTATTGTCCCATAGCGACTCCGAGCACTAGCGGACAATACCTCCTTTAGTCATTGCCATGACGTCAAGTGCGACATCGACCTCTGCTTCGGAGAGGAGACCCTTCTCAAGCACCACGGTTCGCAAGTCTTTGTCGCTCGCGAGCGCTTCCTTAATCACCTTTGCCGCCTGTTCATATCCGATATAGGGGTTCAAGGAAGTTCCGATTGACGGCGAGGAGAGTGCATACATGCGACAGCGCTCGACATTGGCCTCGATGCCAAGAATACATTTGGTGAGCATCGATTCCGCAATAGTACTCATAATGTGAATCGAATCCAAGATAGCGACTCCGATAATTGGCTGCATGACGTTGAGTTCGAAGTTTCCGGCCGCTCCCCCAAAGGCGATCGTCGCATCGTTGCCGATGACCTTGGCGACGACTTGACCCATCGCTTCGGGCACCACCGGATTCACCTTGCCAGGCATAATCGATGAACCAGGTTGGAGATCAGGCAAATGGATCTCGCCGAGGCCGCAGCGTGGTCCTGATGACATCCATCGGAGGTCATTGGCTAGTTTGTAGTAGGCCATCGCCAACGTCTTGAGTGCGCCGGAGAGGAAGACAACAGCATCTCGTGCACCATGGGCCTCGAAGTGATTCGTTGCCTCTCGGATAGGTACCCCAAGCCGGTCCTGCAGCCGCGCCAGCACACCCCCCGCAAATCCTGGGGGCGCATTGAGTCCGGTGCCAACGGCGGTTCCTCCTAGAGGAACTTCGCCAACATCATCTCTCGCAAGCTCGATGCGACCGATCCCCTTGCGAACCGCCGCTGCGTAACCAGAGAACTCCTGGCCAAGCGTGATCGGGGTTGCATCCATGAGATGGGTACGGCCCGATTTCACCACTTCGGAGAACTCCGATGCCTTCGCATCAAGGCCATCGGCGAGTCGATGAAGCGAAGGAAGCAGCGATCCCGAGAGTTCAAGGAGGATTCCCAGGTGCATCGCCGTTGGGAAGACATCGTTGGACGACTGCGATGCGTTGACATGATCGTTGGGTAACACTGGCGCACCCAAGTGACCACTAGCAAGGCGGGCGATCACCTCGTTCACATTCATATTCGACGAGGTTCCAGATCCCGTCTGGTAAATATCGATAGGAAACTGATCGTCGTGATCGCCTTCGAGCACCTCCTGGCAGGCCTTGACGATGGCGTCCCCAATCGCGGAGTCAAGGATACCTAAATCTACGTTGGTGCTCGCAGCAGCCCACTTGATCCAAACAAGACCTCTGATGAGCGACATTGGGAGCCGCTGTCCCGAAATCGGAAAATTGTTGACAGCACGTTGCGTCTGCGCGCCCCATAGCGCAGCAGCTGGGACCTCAACCTCGCCCATCGAGTCGTGTTCGATTCGCATCTCTTCCGTCATCAGTACCTCCCTGGTTAGAACAGCTGTTGCATCCACCACGCTACCGGAGTAGGTCTCCAAAATCCACTTGACACCCGCTCGAACAGCGTGCTCCCCACCCGTTGTTCACCGACACTAGGCTTAGTTTTGACGGTGATCGCCGATGATGCACCAACAGAGGGAGAAGCGATGCGCGCACTCATTGCAAAGAACGGATCCGTTAGGGTAGCAGAGGTGCCAACACCACAACCTGACCCTCACGAAGTCCTCGTGCGGGTAAGAAGTGCTGGTATCAATGCTGCCGATCTGCTCCAAGCGCGCGGCCACTACCCTCCCCCAGCAGGCTTTGACCCTGAACGGCTTGGGCTGGAATTCGCCGGAGAAGTCGTAGAGGTCGGCTCCAC
>DAHXNM010000136.1 GCA_027365375.1 Ferrimicrobium sp.
GTGGCCCTTGGGTTGAACAATTGATGATGAAGATGTGCCAGCAGCACAGATCGCTCGCGGAAACCGCAGCAATAAAACCAGAAGCTGCTCAGCCCTGATAAGAGTCGTCCGCATATCCTTGCTGTGATCACTTGAAGAGAGTAGTTGAATAATTACCCTCCGATAATTAGGAAATTCTTAATGTCGCGGTCTGTATTGTATGGCTGGGAATGCCCTCATTTGATCACAATGTTCTTATACGAGTCGGTAAATCAGATCGAAACAAGCGGTGTGATGGATACGATGCTTGTTGCATTCTCATGTGTTGCACTTGAATTGTAGGGGTAAGTCACTCAACACTGGGTTAGGTAATCAATGATCGAGTCGTTGCCGTCACTCCCCGGCTCTTGCCGAAGCGCTAGGTGTGGTTGATAGGAATAAATGAACTGCTTTTTCCTATCAATGCACAACTTTACCAGTGGTTACCTCATGTTTGTGCAGGGCAGTCAACGGTCTGTGTCTTCACCGTGCCGACCGGTGATGTGATGAAAATATTATGGTTATGTTATGAGAGTATTATCGATATATGATGACAATCGCTAGGTACAATACCTAGTCTATGCACCGTAAATTTTGAGGAATCTCCCAGGGTCGCGGTGATATGCTCTCGCACAGTGTTATATCGCTAATGAATTCATGGAGAGTTGGAAACGATGACAAATCGCCGCGCACGCTGGCAGCGGATGACGATAGGGGTGGTGGTGGCGCTTGCCTTAGTTGGTCTTGGGTACGGGCTCAGAAGTCTCACCTCTTCGAACACGAGCGCAAAGGGTTTCTCCTTGGTCCCAAGAACCGTGACGGTGACGGAAACCTCGGCTTCAACGTCGGTCTGAGCTTCAGGTACAATCGAGCCGAGTCAGGATCAGACGGTCAACTTTTTGACCTCAGGAACAGTGGCCTCCGTCGCGGCAACGGTCGGCGAGGCGGTGACACCATCGACCCTGCTGGCCAGCCTCGACACCGCGCCACTCCAGGCAGCCCTTGATCAGGCGCAGGCACAGCTAGCGGCGGCGCAAACAAAGTTGACAACCGATCAGGATTCGTCAGCAACAGCTGCGACAGTAGACGCAGATCAGGCGACAGTTGCTGCAGACACCACTGCAGTTACTACCGCCAAGCAAAATCTGTCTGAAGCCTCACTCTATTCTCCGATTGACGGAACGGTAACGGCGGTTAATCTCGCCTCCGGTGAGAGTGTCGGTGGTGCCAGTGGCCAAAGTGCAAGTGCAGCTACGACAGCCGGAATTACCGTTCAGTCGTCTAACTCATGGGTTGTCAATGCCTCCGTAAGTGATGCCAATATCGCTGGCATTCAAGACTCCGAGCAGGCCACCGTGGTCGTGCAGGGTGTCTCGGGAGACGTGTACGGAACCGTCTCGTCGGTCGGACTGGTAGCTTCGGTCGCGAATGGTGTTGCTACCTTTCCAGTCACGATATCAGTCACTGGTGACCCCAAGGACCTTTACGCAGGTCTCCCTGCAACGGTCAGCATTGTCACGAAAGTCGAACCTGATGTGATCGAGATTCCTACGCTTGCCGTCCACTCGCTCACTTCGTCGCCATACGTGCTTGAACCATCGGGCTCCGGTGATCGGAAGGTTCCAATCACCGTCGGTACGGTCACGGGTGTTGAGGTCGTGGTCACCAAGGGTCTCGCCAGCGGTGACAAGATTGTCGAGGATGTGCCATCGTTTGCTGGCGCGCGCACCACGAAAGGTAGTGGTGTAGGCGGCTTCGGCGGCGGTGGTGGCTTCGGCGGCGGTGGTGCCGGTGCCTTCGGTGGCGGCGGTGCCTTCGGTGGTTGATGTCATCAAGGTCAGCGACGTCACAAAACGCTACCTGCTGGGTTCGGTTGTTGTTGAGGCCCTGCGCGGGGTATCGATGACCGTGGCTGAGGGTCAGTTCTTGACGATTACTGGGCCGTCAGGATCGGGTAAATCGACACTCATGCACCTTCTCGGATGCCTTGATATCCCAACGACTGGTGAGATATTGATTTCGGGTGAGCGGGTCGATCAGATGGGTGAGATCGAACTCGCTAGTCTCAGAAATCGTCGGATAGGTTTCATTTTTCAGCAGTTTAACCTGTTGGCGTCTGTCGACGCAGTTGCGAATGTAGAGCTTGGACTCATCTACGCTCGTGTGCCACGAGCCGAGCGAAGGGCGCGATCCATCGAGCTTCTTGAACGCATTGGGCTCGGTAATCACCTGCGTCATCGGCCCATGGAACTCTCTGGTGGGCAGCAGCAGCGGGTAGCGATAGCTCGAGCACTGGTCGGTAACCCTGATCTGATTTTGGCGGATGAACCGACAGGGAACCTTGACTCCGCGAGTGCTCAAGAAATCCTTACGATCTTCGATGAGCTTCACGCCACTGGCCGAACCGTCGTAGTCATTACCCATGATCCAGAGGTCGCCGCTCGTGGCTCACACACGTTGACATTGCGCGATGGTCGTATTCTGGCAGGTGTTGCATGAAGTTTGGAGAGCTGCTTCGAGTCGCCTCGGAGGCCGTGCAGTGGAATCGTATGCGCTCATTGCTGACAATTCTCGGCATTGTCATTGGCATTGCAGCGGTCATGGTTACTGTCGGACTCGGTGAGGGAGCGCAGGCGAAGGTGAAAGGTGAGATCTCTGCGTTGGGTTCGAATCTTCTCACGATATCGCCAGGCGGCTCCTCTGCCGCAACTGCGGATTCAGGTGAGAGTCTCACCGAGAGAGATGCCATGGCACTGTCATCACACGTCGTGGCACCCGCAATCGGAGCAGTGGCCCCAATCGTCCAAGGTGATGAGACGGTTACTTTTGGCGCGACGAGCACTTCGATGATCGTCTATGGTTCGACTCCGAGCTGGCTACAGGTACGTTCTCGGTCTGTGGTGTCAGGTGAGTTTTTCTCCTCCGCTCAGGAGACCAAGGGTGCGAATGTCATTGTGCTCGGCTCGGAGGCAGCCTCAGAACTCTTTGGCGGGAGGGACCCGGTTGGTGAGACAGTTACCGTCGGCTCCACACCCATGACCGTCATCGGGGTCTTGAACTCCGTTGGCTCCGGAACCTCTCCAACGACCAACGAAGATGATTTGGCGGTTGTTCCATTGACGACCGCCCAAAACTCCTTGGTTGGTGCGAGCTCTAACGATGCGGTCGATTCGATTCTGATTAAGGCGACAAGTTCAACGACACTCTCGGCCGCCTACCAAGAGGCCGACAATGAGTTGCTGATGCTGCATAACATCAGTGAGCCAGCAGATGCAAACTTTACCATCACGTCGGAGCAGTCGCTCGTCTCTACGGCAACCTCAGTCAGCTCAACGTTGACTGCGCTGTTGGCGGGTATCGCGGGCGTATCGCTGCTTGTTGGTGGTATCGGGGTGATGAATATCATGCTGGTTTCTGTGAACGAGCGGACACGCGAGATCGGCTTACGTAAGGCGCTGGGCGCTCGCCCCCGGGATATTCGCCTTCAGTTCCTCACCGAGGCACTTTTGCTCGGGATCCTTGGGGGAGCAATTGGCGTAGGGATCGCTCTCATTGCTCAGCATGTGCTGCCATCGCTGATATCTGACCCTATCAGTATTCCGGCGTGGGTGACTGCTGGAGCCATCGGCATATCGATGCTGCTCAGCGTGGTCTTTGGTGTTTACCCGGCTACTCGCGCTGCCCAGCTTTCGCCCATTGAAGCACTGCGAACGGAGTAGGAGGAAAAACGATGCAAGCGTTCAAGAGCAAGAGGGTGGTTCTGCTGTTCTGCGGCGGATTACTTCTCGCAGCGTGCGGTACAACTGCCAGTTCAAAGGCCACGGCTTCAACGAAGCCGACAACCTCTTCGGCTGGTTCTACGCCAACCACTCCAACACCTGGTAGGGGACATTTCACTCCCCCTGCAGCTTCTGGACAGATTGCGTCGATCTCTACCGCGCAGAGTATGCAGGTGGAGGGTACCTCGACGGGAGAATCGACGGTGAAGTGGTCCTCCTCTACGACGTTTGGGGAGACGGTGACGACTGATGTGAGTGCGTTGCGCGTCGGTGACTGCATCTCAGCCTTTGAGATCACCCCTTCGGGATCCTCGGCCCCATCAGTCCGT
>DAHXNM010000142.1 GCA_027365375.1 Ferrimicrobium sp.
AGTACCTGTCCACGATCGAGAAGACGTCTAAAGGTAGGACGTTCGCGTATCGTCTCTGATCGTGCATTGATCAACATGGGCCTACCCGCCAGCCGGAAGCCAAATGATGCCTGAAAGATTCGTTCTCGCGAGAAAACGAGGGCGTGATCGGTCGGTCGAACCGTCGGAACCCAAGAGCTGGGTTCAGCCATTGTCAAACCCAGTGCCAACAAAAGCTCATTGCACTCGGCTGGGCCGATGTTTTGTTCGAATCGTGCGCACATACCTCCACCCACCCCTGTGAGTTCGAGCCCTAGCTTACTCGATCTTCGGGAGAACTCTCGGAAGTAAATGTTCACGAGGGTCGACGCCTGTGTTCTGGACCTGTGGAGTGGGCAACGGATGGCACTTGTCTGCTTGGAACATGCTGCACGTGATTGCGATCGGTCATCTCTTCGCCGTCTTCGCCGGCCGCCAACTAGCGTGAATAGATTGTTATCGGCCGAGTTCTGGCATGCTTAGAAGGTTCAGCCGACGACCCTCCTTGGTTGCCTAGACTGGTGCTGCTATGAGTATCTTCGAGGACTTTACGGTTCGCATTCAGCACTTTGTTTGGCAGCGTCGGGTGGAGTCGTGGGAACACGAAGCCTCGCCAAATCTTAGTAAGGTCATAAACACAGTCGTTGACCAGGCTTCACCTACCCCAGAGATGCGTGCTCTCGATCTTGGTTGTGGATCCGGACAGGTCAGCCTTGTGCTCGCTCCTCAAGTCGCCGAGATGGTTGGGGTAGATATCTCTGAGAGGATGGTCACACGCTTCCTGGCACGAGCGGCTGAGGAGGGGTATGAGAACGTGGAGGGTCGAGTCTCCCCTCTCGAACGCCTGGAGGTTGAGCCAGGTTCCATCGATTTGATCGTCTCAAACTATGTCTTCCACCACCTGAACGACGATGGGAAAGAGAGGGTAGTCAACCTCTGTTACGAATGGTTGAAACCGGGTGGCCGCTTGGTCATCGGAGACATGATGTTTGGCCGCGGTGGTACCGCAGAGGATCGCCAGGTCATCTTGGGCAAGGTGAGACTCCTTGCAGCCAAGGGAGTCGGAGGTTACTGGCGAATCGCGAAGAACGCGTTTCGTTACCTGTTTAGAGTCCAGGAGAAGCCGATAGCCAAGGAGCGCTGGATGCAACTGTTCCTCGATGCTGGGTTTAACGGTATCGAGGTAGTGACGGTGGTCGCTGAGGCCGGAGTGGTCGTTGGCGACAAACCTGGCGGGCAGGAGCCCGGCTAGACGTCGACTAGAGTAGTTCGCAGAATGCTTGCCAACTAGACGAACAACAAGCCTTTCAAGCACAGGCGCTTTGGAGAGGAGGTATTGGTGCGATCGGAACCCCCAAGTACCACTCCTCATCTATTAGCAGATCGCGCGTAGCGAACCGCTTTTTCTTTAGTTCCAAAGTCGCATCTCCCCTGGCAGAAGGAGGTCTCTGTTGTGCAAAACCTCGACCCACGTATGGACACCGATGAATCAGCGATTCGCGGTGGACTCGGAAAAATAAGCTTCGGAGACCTTCGGTCTTCTCCATCACTCAAGCGAAAGCTGCTTGCGCTGCTTGCGGTGATTGGCCCCGGCATAATTGTTATGGTTGGAGACAACGATGCTGGCGGTATCACTACATACGCACAGGCAGGCCAGGCCTATGGCTACACCCTTTTATGGCTTTTGCCGGTCTTGGTGATCGTGTTGGCGGTCTCACAGGAGATGGTGGTTCGGCTTGGTGCTGTTACTGGTGTGGGTCATGGTAAGTTGCTCAAGGAGCGCTTTGGTAGGTTTTGGGCTGCGTTTTCAGTAGTAGACCTCTTCGCGCTCAATGTTTTGACTCTAATCACTGAGTTCATCGGTGTCCGCTATGCGCTCGGCTACTTTGGCGTACCTCCGGCGATTGCAGTTACGGTGATGGGAATCGTCCTGGTAGGTGCCGTCGCGAGCGGCAGATTCGAGCGTTGGGAGCGCTTTATGCTCGTGCTCGTGCTCGTCAGCCTGTTGGTAATACCGCTGGTACTGTTGACACACTGGCATGCTGGCAGCATTGCTACGGGCCTGTTGATTCCAGGGGTCAAGGGGGGCATTACATCGACGGCGACAATTTTTATAATCGGTATCGTCGGCACGACTATTGCTCCTTGGCAACTGTTTTTTCAGCAGTCCAACGTGGTAGATAAGAGGATCACTCCGCGCTGGATTAAGTACGAAAGAGCAGATACCTTCATCGGTGCTATCGTAACCAACGCAGCAGCGGCTTTTGTGATGATCGCGGCAGCCGCGGTGTTCGTTGGTTTCAAGGTTGGTGTGTTCCAAGACGCCGGGCACCTCGCCCAGGGATTTGCAAGCCATGCAGGTGCGATCACCGGTGTCATCTTTGCGATAATCCTGCTAGAGGCGTCGCTGATCGGTGCAGCAACGGTCACGCTCTCGACCTCCTATGCTCTTGGTGATCTTTTCGGCGTCGATCAGTCGCTGAATACGCCAGTGCGGGAGGCTAAGGGCTTTTACGCCTCCTATGTGCTTCTAGTCGCCATCTCGGCTGGTTTAGTGCTGATCCCATCGTTGCCTCTTAGCCTGGTCAATCTCGCCGTTCAGGTTTTGGCGGGGGTTCTGCTCCCGAGTGCGCTTCTCTTTCTGCTGTTGCTATGCAACGACAAAGAGATTATGGGTCCTTGGATCAATCCACCGTGGCTCAACATTCTTGCGACCTTTATCGTTTCCTTGCTGTTGCAACTCTCGTTGATTTTGACAATCGTGACAATCGTGCCAAACATCTCGGTCACTGGACTCCTGATTGGCACATTCATCCCTGTTGTTGTCGTGACCGTTGGAGTGGCGATCTACCAGATAAAGATACGCGCTCCAGAGGATATTGATAGGGTCGCACGCCTTAATTGGTCGATGCCGGCGTCTGCACTCTTGCACCGCCCGCCACAGTCACGCGGCCGCGGACTCGTTCTTCTTTTTGTACGCATCTACCTGATCATCGCGGTAGTCCTGATGGTCATCAGTTTTGTACGCCTTGGTTCTGGCTAGCACTCACTACTGCAGATGATCGTCGTTCGCAGTCTCTGACTCGGGTTATGGCCGGTGGTGCGAGGAGTGCCGATCGCTCAGTTAGGCAGCGGCGATAGTCGACTCTCTGCTCGTGCTTGGATGCGTTGCTATTCGCTCAGGGCCTCTTGGCGTCGGCGCCAGCTTGGCGTGATCGTCCGTGGAAGTACGTCGTCAACGGTAACCGATCCGAGTAGAAGGCCGTCGTCATCAACCACCGCTAGTGCGGCGAGGTTGTAGTCGGCCATCAGTACGGCTACTTCGCTGAGGTCGGAGCCGGGTCGCACTACAGGAGGTTCTGTCTCGGCGTGTTTGGCGAGCGAGTCTTGCTGGTCAGCGCTGATCATGGCAGAGATGGCGATTTGGCCGTAGAGGTGGCCCGAGCTATCGGTCAAGAATATCGACCACAGGTTGTGCGGCAGTGCTTCACGATTTCTCAGCACTCCACAGGCGTCGGCGACGGTCATGTTGGGGTCTAACGTGATGACGTCGGTCGTCATGAGCCCGCCTGCTGACTCTGGATGGTAGTTGAGGAGCCTAATAATGGGCTCACGCGAGGCAACGGGCACCGCCGCCAACACTCCCTCACGTCTATCCTGGTCGAGGCTGAGGAGTAAGTCCACGGCATCGTCAGGTTCCATTTCGCTGAGCAATTCGCCAACTTCTACATCGGTACGATGGCGGATAGCGTCGCGCTGCCTCGCTGGCGCGAGCTCTTCGACGACGTCTGCCTCAAATTCAGGGTCTGCTTGCAAGGCTCCTAGAATCTCCTGCCCCTCAACCTCAGAGGCCTCCTCCAAGAGATCGGCTAGCTGAGCAGGGTGGAGCTTGCGGATGCTGCGGAGCTCTAGACGCTTGCGCGCGCTTGGCACATGTCCAACCAGGGGAACAAGGTCGAGCCAGTCAACCAGCGAATGCTCTCTTGCTGATCGCTTCGCCTTCAGCCACCTGCTGCGGTGCGCGGTAGCGACGTCAATTGAGACGGCGCGCCAGTTTGTCTGTTCGCGGTTGAAGCCTACGTCTTTGGCGGTTACTAGGCGCGGCCGTAGTTTCGATTTTGTCCATATCAGGTGGTGGTTGAGAAGATCACGTTCGATCAGTATCTCCTGAGGTCGACGTTCAAACGGCGAAAATTCAGAGAGGGCCTGGTCGGTTGCGACTGACTCTTCGGTAAGGCGTACCAGCTTGTCACTGGATATGAAAATGGAGGTATCGTTGACAGAGATCAAAAAACCGGTTAAGACCGGATACCTCGCCTCTTCGAGTCGAAGGACGACGTCTTCGACCTTGCCAATCTCTGATCCCTGTACAAAGACGGGATTTCGGACAACCTCGGTAAACCATAGGAGTTGATCCATCAGGTGGATAAGTGTAGTACCTTCGTTCATGTTTTCCGAGCGCTTTGCGCCGACCGGCTGATGAGGCTACCGAGCGGTAAGCTATGGTCCGTGATACCGTGGAGTGAGATCGCCGCAGTGGCGAATGGTTGACAAGCTTAGGATAGCCTTCACCCTCTATCGTGGGAATCCGCATTCTGGGGGCCAAGGTGTCTACACTGCATTTTTGACGCGAGAGCTTGCCAGGTTGGGGCATCATGTTGAGGTATTCTCTGGCCCTCCGTATCCACAACTCGATTCGCGGGTTGTTTTGCGCAAAGTACCCGGGCTGAATCTTTTCAGGGAACCAGACCCTTTTCGTATTCCACGGCTTGCCGAGTTCCAGAGTATCGAGGATCTGTTGGAGCTGGGACTCATGAGCGTAGGTGCCTTCCCTGATCCAAAGGGTTTTGGATGGCGATTGCGAAGGTATCTTGACGAACTTCGACATGATTTCGACCTTATTCACGATAATCAGTCTCTGAACTGGACGCTTGCGAGGCTATCACGCGAAGGAGTACCGGTACTCTCGTCGATCCATCACCCTATTAGTGTCGACCGCAGGCTCGCTCTTGAGGTCGCAGAATCGATGAAGGCGCGAGTTGGACTTCACCGGTTCTATAGCTTTATCCCGATGCAGGTATCGGTGGCACGCGAGATCCCTCGCATTCTCACGGTGTCGCAGTCATCGGCTGGAGATTTGGCGCGAGAGCTTGGTGTAGATCGTCGCAAGATCTCCGTGGTGCCTATAGGTGTTGACACCGACCTCTATGCTCCTCATCCTGATATCCCTCGCGAGCTCGGACTGATCTGCACCACTGCAAGTGCTGATGTTCCCCTGAAGGGGCTGCGCTATCTAATCGAGGCGGTGAGTCTTTTGCCGCAGACAAGGCTTATCATTATGGGACCTCATGAGAACTCGACTGAACTCCCAGCACTGCTCTCTCGATTCAGGCTCCAAGATAGGGTAACGGTGACCGGAGCCCTCACTCGTGAGGAGATGGTGATTGTCTATGCACGCGCCAGTGTGGCTGTCGTGCCATCGCTGTACGAGGGATTCTCATTGCCAGC
>DAHXNM010000170.1 GCA_027365375.1 Ferrimicrobium sp.
CTGGAAGGACGAAAACACCCAGGACGAGAGCGAGTGGCGGCGTTTTGGCGGCGACATTCGTGCACTCGTGGGAGAGGACCCAGATATAGTCTTCGAACACCCAGGACGTGAGACTATGGGAGCCTCGGTATACGTCGCCAAGCGTGGTGGGCTGATCATGACCTGTGCCGCCACCTCCGGCTATCGAATCGAGTACGACAACCGTCACCTCTGGATGAAGCTCAAATCAATCAAGGCAAGTCACTTTGCCAACTATCGCGAGGCCTTTGAGGCTAACAGGCTCGTCGCCAAGGGGATGGTGCAGCCGGTTCTTTCAGCCACCTTTGACCTCACTCGCGTCGGCGAGGCGGTGAACGTAGTACGGGCCAACCTCCATGAAGGGAAGGTCGGCATCCGTTGCCTCAGCCCTGCTGATGGTCTTGGCATCACCGATCAGGCGATGAGAGAGCGCGTTGGCGAGGACAAAATCACCCTTTTTGAGCGATTCGCCAGAGACAAGATGATGGAGAGATGATGGAGACTACCGAGATCGACCACGTAGCGATCGCGGTCACCGACCTTGAGGGAGCTATCAAACGATACGAGGTCCTTGGCGGACTCGTCGTTCACCGAGAGCGCGTCGCATCCGACGGTATTGACGAGGTACTGCTGCGAGTGGCAGAATCCTACATTCAGTTGCTCTCACCCTTCGAAGAGTCCTCGCCAGTAGCCAAGTTCCTCGACAGACACGGCGAAGGGCTCCACCACGTGGCTCTACGGGTTCCAGACTGTGCCGAGGCGCTCAAAGAACTCGTGACTAAGGGTTTTACGCTGATAGATGACAAACCTCGTCCAGGGTCAAGAGGCACTCTGGTTGCCTTCGTCCATCCCCAAAGTGCGAATGGTACACTCATCGAGCTCGTTGAAGAGCGCAATAGCTAGCTCTACAGCCGATAGCGGCCATCGAGAGCCCGCGATAGCGTGACCTCGTCTACATAGTCAAGATCGCCCCCAACCGGAACGCCAGTGGCTAGCCTGGAGACCCCTACGCCAGCGGGCGCTACAAGTTTGGCGATGTAGGTAGCCGTCGCCTCTCCCTCGATCGTCGAGGAGGTGGCTAGAATGACCTCGCTCACCGAACTGTCGCGCAAGCGGTTGAGGAGTTCGGTGAGATGTAGCTGCTCTGGGCCAACCCCATCCATGGGGCTGATCGCTCCGCCGAGAACATGATAGAGACCACGAAACGACAATCCGCGTTCAAAGGCCAGCACATCTCTAGGCTCCTCGACTACGCAAATGACCGTGCGATCTCGGCTCGGGTTCGCACAGACGCTACAGAGCTCCTCTTCGCTCAGTGAGAAGCACTCTCTACAACGCTTGGTGTTGGTCACCGCAGCCAACAGCGCCTCTGCCAGCCGTTGAGCATCTCCAGGGCCACGCTTGACCATGAAGAGCGCAATTCGCTGTGCCGACTTTGGGCCGATACCTGGGAGTCGGGAGAGCTCGTCCATCAACTTCGCCAGAGAGGCAGGGTACATGGCCTAGAGTTCTCCTTGAATCAGACGAGCACCTGGAAAGACTTCGGTGACGTTGGCGACGATGGCATCGTCACTGAAACGTTGCGTCGGCACCGAGGTTGTGGACATCTCCTCCTCGTGGTCGATGGCCGACTCCTCATGGGGTTCCACCTCCTCGACTAAGGCAGGAGCTGTGTCATGAGCTTCGCTCTCCAACATGAGTCGGATACGAAGGCTGGATCCATAGAGTTGACGGAGAGTTGACACAATCTCATCCAGATAGGGCTCAAGCTTCTTTCGGCGTGTATCGTGATCGAGCACGACGCCAATCTCACCAGCTCCCAAAACCGTGAGCCGAGTATCACGGATCCAGGTTCTGATATTTCGCTGATTGAGCGCAGGCAGGTAACGCTCGAGCCACTCAGCCTGTATTACAGAGCGTAAACGATCGGTAGCTGCTAGGTCGAGGTCGCCGTCAACAGGCTCTACGAACTGAGGCGATGGCGGTAAGCGTTCTCCAGTCGCCTCCTCTTTGGTTTCATGATTGTTGAAATCCTGGGAGTTGGCATCGAACGCCGGCGCAGCACCAATCTGGGCCGCGACTATCTGGGGATCTGCGTCAATGACACTCCTGGCAGTGTCTTGCTCCTCGCTTGCGTTGCTGGCATGCTCCACGCCCTGCTCTCCAGGAACTAACGCCGGGTCTTGTCTCGTACCCGTCGTTGGCACCGGCGCAGCATCATCTGTGTCGAGTCCACTCGGAGGTGATGTCGCTCTAGAAGCAAGCGTCTGTGGGGCCGAGGATGTCTGCTCCACAGTGGGGGCGGTCTCAGCGGGCTTCCCCACTGCCGAACGCCCAGACGGCCGACCAATCGCCCCACGAAGTCGTGCCAGGTCGTTACCAGAGGATCTGGCGGCATCCTCACGAACCGGCCTTGGCTCGGCCGTCATCGGCGCTCTCGCGGGTTCAGAACGTGGGCTTGGGGAGACGGCACCTTGGTGCAGCGACTCCTCAAGTCGCCGCACACGCAGTTCAAGATCAACCCCTCCGCTTGAGTCCGATATCAGCTGCACCAGGACCGCCTCTAGGACCACACCCGGATCAAGTGCATCGCGAACACCAACGCTCAGACGACCTAATGTCTCCATCGCTCGGGTAATTCGAGCAAGCGGATAGTCGCCGCCTTGCCCACTTAGATTGCCGAGAAACTGTTCCTTAAGACGTAGCAACATCTCTGACACCACCCAAAGCGGATCATTGCCTGTCTGCAACAGATCCTCAACTGCCACAACCGTGGCACTGGCATCGAGTTCGAGAAGACTCGCTACTGCGAGTTCGATCGATGCGTCAACCTCTGGGATAACCTGCCCCGAGGCCAGTACCTGTTCAAGCACTGAGAGAGTATCCCTCGCCGACCCTCTCCCTCGACGGAGAACCCATTGGCGTGTCGCGGCATTGAGTTCGATGCCTGTCCGATTAGCGATATCATCGACGACTTCACCCACCGCCACCATATCCAAGAGGTGAAACTCAAAGTGCTGCGTTCTCGAGACCACGGTCTGAAGCACCTTCTGTGGATTAGTGGTCGCCAATATAAAGATCACGTGCGGAGGAGGCTCTTCAAGCGTCTTCAAGAGGGCGTTCGATGCCGCCGTCGAGAGCATATGAACCTCGTCGATGATGTACACCTTCCATCGACCTGTCCCCGCTGTGGCGACGGTTTGAATCAGCCACCGCATCGCATCAACCCCAGAGTTAGAGGCTGCATCGAGCTCCTCTACCTCACCTGAGCCACCCGATGCGATCGAGACACATGACGGGCATGTGAGACAGGGTTCGCCATCCTGTAGATTTTCGCAGTTCAACGCCTTGGCAAGGATTCGGGCTGTCGAGGTCTTGCCAGTCCCACGCGGCCCTGAAAACAGATAGGCATGGCCGACCGAATCGGAGGCGACCGCTGCCCGCAGCGCCCTGGTCACATGGTCTTGCCCAAGCACCTCCGAGAAACGCTGGGGTCTAAACCTCCGATAAAGAGACTGGTAGTTCGCGGACACGACGCCATCCTAATGTCGCGGCGTCATTCTGAGTGCCCGACCATTCCAGCCGTCCGACCATTCCAGGGGCTGCAAGCATGCAACCGTGTCCATCACGGAAGTCAGGCGACCCACGGTACCCGAGATACCTTGCTGAGGGCTGCTGCCTTCCGGCCCTGACCCGGTTCACGAGGTCCCGCCACGTGGGGCCCGACCTCCGTGATGGACACGGTCCAAAGAAACTATAAGCTAGTGTAGCACGCTCGGAGCCTGACGGCTCTGAGACCCGGAGGGGTGCGAGAGCGGCCGAATCGGCGCGATTGGAAGTCGCGTGTGGGGCAACTCACCGTGGGTTCGAATCCCACCTCCTCCGCGCCTGAGCCAAGGGGTCACCAACGGTCCCTTGGCTCAAGCACCAGGCGATACCGGTCCTGGTTAAAAAGCGGTCCTGGCTCAACACCGATTCCGGCTTCGGTGGCCACTGTCACCAATAGCAACCACCCGGGCGGCACGTTACCCTGTGGCTACTTCGCGCTCTGGGTATCGCTAATGCAGGCGCGAACCTCGTCACGCTCCGCCTCAGTAAGCACGTGTGCCTGCGTAGCGACGTTCCGCTTCACCTGCTCTCGCGAGGTAGCTCCAGCGATTACCGAGCCAACCTGGGGCTCGCCCAGGAGGTAAGCGAAGGCAAGATCCAAGAGCTCCATTTCATGCTCCTTGGCCCATGCCTCAAGTCTCCCGATTATATCCCACTCGGCGCTATCGAGCTGTTCCGGCCGAGAGGCGAGCCTAGTGCCTGCCGCCGGCGCCTCTCCACGTCGAAACTTGCCAGTGAGCAGTCCAGAAGCCAGAGGATAGAACGGTAGGATCCCTACTCCGTAATTGCTAGCCGCTGGGATCAACTCAGCCTCAATCGAACGCTCAAGCATTGAATAGTGATTTTGCGCTGAGATGAATCGCTCCGCTCCCAACGTCCGCGCCAACAGCTCCGCCTCTACCAACTGCCATCCAGCGAAGTTCGATGAACCGATGTATCGTATCTTCCCCTGATGGACGGCGTCGGTGAGCGCCGCCAGCGTCTCCTCGATAGGCGTGAGTGGGTCTGGCTGATGCAGCTGATAGAGGTCGATGTGATCGGTCTGAAGCCGCCGCAAGGACGCCTCGAGCGCCTTCATCATGTACTTGCGCGATCCGCGAGCGATATCGCGATCACCGATGTCCATGCCAAACTTGGTAGCGAGAACAATCTCATGTCGGAAGGGTTTGATTACCTCGCCCATGATCTCCTCAGAAGCTCCGTTACCTCCGTAGATGTCGGCGGTATCAAAGAGGTTGATGCCGGCCTCAAAGGCGGCGAGAATCACCTCTTTCGAGGGTTCAAACTCGAGTCTCCCACCAAAGTTATTGCATCCAAGCCCAACCTCCGATACCCGAAGGCCAGATCTACCCAATTGACGAAATCTCATCACTGCTCCTCGTTCTAGTTTCGACTCAACGCTCGACCTCGCCGCTGTGAGCAACGCCAGCGCGGTAGACCGCCATCACGCGATCGCGCAACTCTCCAAGCGGGATACCGAGCTGACGACCTACTCGTTGCAGATCATCAAACTCCGGCTTAGCACCAACAGACGTAACCTTGACCATCAAGGTATGACCCTCGAAGGTGACCTCTACAAAATGTGGATGAAGACGACTGCGTTGTTGTAGACGGAATCGCACCCCGGGCACACCCAAGGATCGCTGGACCCGTGTGACCATCGTAGCAAGATCCGATGGGTTTACTAGCACAGTCAGCACCCCTCCTGGCCTCGACTTCTTTCCTGTGGCTGGGGTTACGTAGGCATCGAGCGCACCGATCCCCAAGCTCTCCTGGACAAAGGCTCCAAGCAACTCACCGCTCACATCGTCAATGTAGGTCTCGATAACTCCTACCGATTCGACCCAAGGAACAGAAGAGTCAGTTGAGAGGTCGTCGACGATTACCACCTGACAGACGTTCGCCAGTGACGGAGTATCACGTGTGCCAGCTCCGTAGCCGACTCCCACGATCGTGCCTGTGCCAGCCCCTTGGGGGAACACGGCGGCGAGCGAGGACAGGAGAGCAGCTCCAGTGGGAGTTACACTCTCATCTCCGGGCCCTACGATAACCGGGAGCCCAGCCTTGGCGAGGAGCGAGAGGACCGCCGGACCCGGCAGTGGAAGCTGACCATGAGCCATCTCCATAGAGCCGAAGTTGATCCCTACCGGCATGATTGACACGGCCTCAATCCCCGCAGTCGCAGAGAGATAGGCAGTTCCCACAAGATCTACCAGGGTATCGACCGAGGCCAGTTCATGGAGGTGAACGCCACCGCCGTGGACATCTAGCTCAGCCGCGGCGATCAGGTCGAGCGCGGTCATGGCGATCTCGACACCGCTTGACGTATCCAGTAGCTCACCAATCCATGATCTAAGCTCCTCAACCGACAAGCTCGGTGCAGCAGGTTCAAGCTTCACTTGGCAATGGATCGCACGGAGCGAGGAACGATCGACATCTTGAAACTCAAGCGAGCACCAGCGCGACAACGGTGCAAAGAGCGTCTCTAGCTCGTTGAATGAGTGTGTCGCCTCGGCTAACGCCGCCATCAACATATCCCCTGCCACCCCATGCGCTGGGTTGATCACCAAGGTTCGCACCTAAGTTGGCCGGCTTCCTACGATCCGAAGCGCAGCGCATGCGGCGCCAAAACCGTTATCGATTCCCATCACCATCAACCCTTGCGAGCATGAAGCGAGCATCGAGGCCATGGCGGTCTCTCCTCCGCGGGCGACACCATAGCCAACAGAGGTTGGCACGCCGATCACTGGCTGTGCCACCGATGCAGCGACCACGGTCGCGAGTGCTCCTTCGAACCCAGCGAGCACGATGTACACCTCAGCATCGGAGGTCTCGTCGAGCGCGACCAGCGTGCGCTCGAGAGCGCTCACACCACAGTCGAGGATGAGGTGGGAGTTCACTCCAAGTGCAGTCAGTACTGCCTGTGCCTCAAGTGCCATAACGCGATCCGAGGACCCGGCCGCCAGGATCGCCACCCGCTTTGGCCCAGTCATCGCCACTGGGCGGGCAACTAGCGTAACGTATGGGCCTCCCTCTGCGATCGGGGGGAATGCGAGCCAGTCTGCACGGTCAGCGATGAGTCCCCAACGCATTGGGTCGAGTCGGGTGATCAGCACCGGCCCTTCGCCCTCGAGAGCGAATTCAATCATCTCAACGAGGGCGGCATCTGCCTTGCCAGCGGCAAATATCGCCTCCGGGATCCCAATCCTCGCCTTGCGCCCAGCATCGAACCAACCGAACTCACCACGACGGAGTCCGCCTGTCGGATTTTCATTCACAGTTTGAGCCTACCGGGCGGCATGACTCCGGCTAGTCTCCTCGTATGGACGAACCTCATCTAGTGCGAATCGCATACCTAGGGCCAGCTGGCACCTTTACAGAAGAGGCGCTGATCGAGTTCATGGGAACGCGACCCTACGATGGCATCCCACATCCAACCATCGAAGATGTTCTCACCGACGTAGTTACTGGCAACTGTGACTACGGCTTTGTGCCGATCGAAAATTCAATCGAGGGTACGGTAACTCCAACTCTGGATGCAATGATCTTTCGCTTTCGACTCCAAATCTACGCAGAATACATACTCCCAGTCCGACAGCAGCTCATCGCGGCCAAGGGAGCACGGCTAGAAGACATTCACGCCGTCTACTCGTACGCACATGCCCTTGCGCAGGTGGGTCGGTTCCTTCGTGATCGACTCCCCAGAGCCGGACTCCATCACACCGACTCTACCGCCGAGGCAGTTCGGCTTGTTGCCGACGCAAAATCAGGCAAGATCGCGGCGATCGGACCAAAGAGAGCAGCCGAACTCTATGGACTTGATGTGCTCATCGCCGACATCGATGACCATGCAGCCAACTCCACTCGCTTTCTGCTGCTCAACAACGACACCATTCCACGACCTACCGGCGACGACAAGACGAGCATCGTCTGCTTCCAAGTCGAGGATCGGCCAGGCTCCCTTCTCTCTATCTTGGCTGAGATTGCCTCACGAGGGATCAACCTCACCAAGCTCGAGTCTCGTCCCACCAAGACCGGTATCGGAATCTACTGCTTCGCGATCGACTTCGACGGACACATTGCCGACCAGCATGTCCAAGAGGTGATCAGCGACCTGAATCGCTACCTTGGTCACGTGAAGTTCCTCGGATCATATCCGGCCTTCGTAAATCAGAAACACCCTTCAGAGGCGAGTTCCACGATCGACCCATTAGTTAGCGAACTTCTCGGGCAGATCGAGTCATCCTACCTAACCCAATGACGTAAGAGGCTCACTGCGTTGTCAGTGCACTCTGGGCTCTAGTATGTTTTCTCACGCGGAGGGATGGCAGAGCGGACGAATGCGAAGCACTTGAAATGCTTTGGGCCACAAGCCTCGTGGGTTCGAATCCTACTCCCTCCGCCACTCATCCTCAATTACCTTGCCGTCACATTCATCCATCACAGAATGCAAAAACAAGCGGCCGCGCAGGTCTCCCCGCGCAGCCACTTGCCTAAGTTAATCCTCTATGAGGCTTCTACCGTGCTCCGGGACCTGTGGGCGCTCCGGGACCTGAAACTGCGGCGAAGCTAGCATACAACTTGGATAGGTTGGCATAGCCAAGTCCAGATCCAGGATTGTAGATTGCTCCAGAGGTGCCTGTGTAGTAGTCGTTGGTGTTGGTGAACTCACCAGTGATGGTCAGCGACTTCCCATGATTACGGCCCGAATAATAGTTTGGGCCGCCGTACACAGTGCTCGAATCCAACGGGTGGAACGGCGAGTTACTGGAGGTCGCAAACCGATAGATATTCGGGTTCCAGAAGCCTATACGATGACCCAACGCACTCTCGTAATCAGCGGTCACAGCATTGAGCTGTGGACCGATGAAGCTCGTCCCGCCAAAGTCAACATTATTAGATCCAAAAGCCGCCTTGAACTGCGTATCATAGGCGACATATCCAGTCTGTGGATCAGCATTGAAGGCCACGTCAGGAGTAGCTCGGTACCCAGCGTTGATGCCAGTACTAAGGTTTGGAGCTGGATTCAACGTAAAGCCAGTCGGCAGACTCAGAGTTGTCGGTGGTATCTGCTGATAATCGGTAGGATTAATAAACTCGTAAGCAGAGTAACTACTGGCACTGATTCCACTCTGATAGGACGGATTTCGAAACAGAACGCTGTACCCGCCTCCTGAACCGCCGATATTTCCCGCTGCCGCCGCCGTCTCGTTAGGCGATCCCAACGCAAGGTACATAGGCCACAGATAGTCCCAGCCCCAGGTCATCTGCTTCGGGATATTCACCTCTTCATAACCCGTAGTCTTAACCGTACCACTTTTGCTGGTCTTTGTGATCGGATAGACCTGGCTTCCTGGAAGGGTGGTGCCACCGACCGCGGTCACGTACGGAGAGTCTTCAGGGTTGTCGACGCCGAGGTTATAGGTACCGATATCCCCAGTTGGGTCGTAGGCCCCCTGATCTCCCGATGAGACGAAGTCAGACTGTCCCTGTGCTGCAGACTCTAGAAAGGCCTGGTTGAATGCGGCGGCGTAACCTGGGGATTCTTGCGCTGCAGCCACCGTGTACTGGATGGCCGTCTCCGACTCACCCCAGCTCGCCGAGAGCGAACCGGCGACATTTTGGCTCGCTCCTTGGTAGAAGGCGTCGACGAAGCCATAATCAGTGTTCGGTGCTTGATAGACCACGATCTTGGCCTGTGGGGCGATAGATCCGGATTGCTCCACATCAATAGTGGTCTCATCAGAGCCGTTGTTAAGGCTCACCGCACCAGCACCACCATCAACATTGACTAACGTCAGTCGATTCGGAAGAACAGCAATATGGGCCACATGCTTCCAAAAGTAGATCGGATCACTCGGATTCACACTTGCTAGGGTGACGATACCCATCGTCTGCCCTTGGCCCTGCGACCCGGTGTTCAGCAGCGAGGTCAGGTGGTAATCCTTCTCGAACGCCTGCGGCAACTGCGATGTTGGAGCAGTTCCAGTCGGGATAGTTCCACCAGTCACTGTCGTAGACCCCGGTGCAGCCTGCGTCTTTCCTGGAACCGAGAGTGACTCATAGGGTGCGTAGTTGGTGAGACCCAATACAGCTTCGATGTTACCAGCAAGGCTCGCCGGCAACTGTGGATTATCAGGCGTAGCAAACACCTGTTGCACGTGGGAAGTGGGTCCTCCTGGTACACCTGGACCTCCGGGCGACGCAATAGCGGATGCAGGCACTTGGTAATTATTGAAGAGTACAGACAGCGCATTCTGATACTGAGCCGCAGTACCCTGCGAAGTCACGTCCAACATATCTTTCATCACCTGCGCATGAATACCAAACGAACCAAGGTAGGAGATCAGCTGTTGTACGTACTGTGGGGTCTGACCGTACTGTTGCGCAAACTGCATTGGCGTCAAATACGGACCAGTCCAACCTGCCTCGACCTTATTTTGAAGTGCGGTAATGTTGCGGCCCTTCAAGACGAAGGACACACGCATCTGGGTGGCACCCGCCGTCGTGCCAGTGGGCGTGGACTTAGCTGCGATTGCAGGTGCTAAGCCACCAGGTACAGTCACCTTTGGCGCCGGTGCTTGCGCTGCGGTCAGTGACGTCGCTGGCGATGCCATCGCCATCGTCGCGATTCCCAGAACACCCGCCGCGCCAAGCGTGACAGCATGCCGTGTACACCTCTTCTTCAATTTGACCCCCTCATAGGATAGCTACTCGACCAGTGATCGAGACCAACACAGCGTCAACTAGAGACGCTTATCGAATCGTAGCAAACTTGGAGAGCCTAAGTTGGCAATTGACTAGAAAAACGCAACTTTTCTTGTTCGTATTCTCATAAAAGCCCGAACTACTGTATCAGGAGCCTCGGAGCTTCGTCGACTCCAACCGTGAAGTGATAGAAGCTGTCGACCGACCCCTCCGCCTTCAGCTCCTCTGCTGACAAGGCAATACGCTTCATCGGCGATCGCGCACCACTCTGGTGGGCCAACAAAGTCACGAGATAGCCCTCCCTGCGAAAATGACGGGCCTTGCTCAACGCCTCTGCGGTCTGGTGGTCTGGCTCAAAGATCACAGTTAACCGTCGCGCTCCAGTCTCACGCAACAGTCCAAGCTCCTCCACCAGACCAACGACTCGCTCAAAACCGAGCGAGACTCCGCAGGCGGGAGTATCGGTACC
>DAHXNM010000176.1 GCA_027365375.1 Ferrimicrobium sp.
TGCGAGCTTCAGCCAAGTCGATCATCTTAAGAATGGGTAGTGATCTTCTGTGAGCGTCCACGTCTCCATGAGTTGCGTTGTTCAAGTGCTAAATTCCAGATATAGCGAGCATCGGAGCAGTGACGCGCAAGAACAGGTAGTTCCTGCTTTCGTGGATAAAGTCGCTCACGAATACTCATACCCATTAGTATTGGTTGAGAGTCTGACAGACTTGACTCTGGGATGTAATCGAGGTCGCTCGACCCCGCCCTTACAGACGGGGCTTGCGCTCCCGTTTGGTCAACCAGCTACCAAGTGCTTAGCGTTGTCGAGCGCACTCACACTCCCCGATAGTCACCGTTGTTCAGGAGGCGAGCTGATGAGCCCGCTGGTAGGAGACACCGAGGAGTTTGCCAACATCACGCAGGGGAAGACCAGTGTCTACAAGTTGGCGAGCCGCGATCCGTATCTCCGCGGCAGCCTCTGACTGGGCGCGGCTAGATTCGGCCCGCAACTGTGCCGCTTTTCGTAGGTGCTCCTGCACCTCTTCGGGCAGCCGAGTGGCTACTTCCAGTGAAAACGAGTCAGGGGTTACTCCGGTCATCGCGACAACCAGATCTCGTGCCATCTCATCCACCTCTAGCAGGTGTCTTGCTTGAGTAACGCCTATACCCGGTATGTGAATCAGCCAGAACTTGCCATCTCGTTCAACGTTTGCCTGATAGGTCTTCATAGTCTCCACCATTCTTTGCCTAGTTCACCTTCACACTCGATGAAAATCGCTCGTGCCAGCCCCTCGCCGAGCTCGTTGTGGCGTGGCACCGGGATTAATCGAGTACCCAACCGGTACACGCTGTGACGTGCACCCTCGTGGTCGATCTCCCACGGCACCTCCTGCCGCTTCGCCTCCTGGCTGATTTTGCGAACCAGATCTCGTCGCTTCACTAATTAAGTCTACCCTGCACTAGGTATCGACTGTCTAGCTCGGGGTAGAAGTGCAGAACTGCGATGGGGATCTCGTATCGCGTGATGGCGATCTCCATCCTCCCATGCATTTGCGCCTCTGTGCACCAAAGTTCCTTACGACTCTCACGTCAGATCGCCTCCCCACCCGTATGCCATCCCGTGTATTCTGCTCACGGTCACCCTTCGCCAGCCTCTTTACGCATCACCCACTACGCTGCCAACGACTCGATCCACTCATGCAATTCATCCAAGGCATGGAACGTTAGGCGGTCAAGTGCAAATGCGCTACCTACTTGCTCCTCCATAGCGCCCCAGCTTTAGCATGAACGCGCTCAGAGTATAGCGCCCAGTGGCTAGCCGGGACCTCCTCGGAGGCGATACCGATCCGATCCAACAGCCACAGCGCGATCCCCGGGTTACGAGCAAGTATCGGCCCATGTAGGTAGCTAGCGACAATAGGACCATTGACGATACCGTCATATCCATCCTGGCCGTTGCCATTGCCCTCGTGCACCTTCGCCAATGGCTGACATCCTTCATCTAGAATCGTCATCGCTCCGTGATTCTCAAAACCGGTAATCAACGACTGCCCCACCCCGATCAACGGTGTTCCAAGAACCTCGCCAACCATGCGCCCGGGTGCTCTTAGGCTATCGACCGGCAACAGACCGAGGCCCGGCAAGGTTGACTCCCCGACGACAAAGCTACGCCCCAACACTTGATAACCGGCGCAGACGGCCAGTATCGGACGCTCCTGCTCTACCACACGATGCAGCGGGGAGCCCTCGGCCAGACGCCTAGCAGCCAGAGCCTGTGGGCCATCTTCCCCACCGCCAAGTAGATAGATATCACCATCAGTAGGTACGTCATCGTTGATGCCCACCGAGACTAGCTCGGGCATACGACCGGCAAGCTCGACCAAGTGGGCGAGGATTCGTGCATTCCCATGGTCTCCATAGGTCCCAAGCACATCCGGGAAAAGTGATATAATCCTGACCGTCATGATGCCGACTCCGCCGTCAAGGCGACAATTGCTCCTACCTCGGCGCGAGTAGCCACCAACGATCTAAAAGCTGTGTAGTTGCCGAGGTAGACGATACGACTCCCGCCGCTGGCCACGAGTCGCTCGGCTGCCAACCGAAGCGCAGCAAGCTGTGAATGCTCTACGATCACCTCAAATCCCGCCATCTCGAGGCGCAGTGCTAGATCCGTCGCACGCTCTCCAGTCACGATTACCGGGCTGCGTGCAAGCCTCTCAAACTCGACATCCCAGATCCATGAGGTATCCAGGCCGTCAGCGACACGAGCATTGAGACCGAGAACCAGTTCGCAGTCGCTGTTATCGACGATGGACAGATTCGCATGCCATCCTGCTGGGTTCTTAGCAAGATAGGTGACCAGAGACGGCGTCGCTGGCAAGCTCGTCAACCACCAAGTTGCA
>DAHXNM010000190.1 GCA_027365375.1 Ferrimicrobium sp.
GTGCATTGCGCTTGTCGTGGACGAGCTGAGCGAGCTGTACCCGGTCGTTGGCGAGTTGGGTCTGGTCCAGGCCAACCTGGGCCTGCTTGGCGGCGATCCGGTTGGAGAGCGACGCATAGACCCCAAAGTACCAACCAACCCCGATGACGATCACAAGCACCCCAACAAGTCCTGCAATAATCCTGGAACGAGAGATTTTCATCAAGACACTCCCAAATGGCTTAGGTAAGACGCGCTACGATACTGTCCAAAGGTGTTGGAGATGACGGCCGACCCTTGATACGTGGTCATGCCTGACTCCACCGCCTGGCTGGAGGGAACACCAACGCTGCACGAGGATGTGGAGCCAGAGCCCGCAGGCGTCAATGTGGATGTTGACACCCAAAGATTGGCCAAGAAATCGAGTTTGGCCATCGAGTTGAGCCAGTGAGCTGGAGCCAACTGTGAGCAGCCCTCAAGGCTGAAGGTGACACCTAGGCCAGAGGATCCAGTCACCGAGCTAGTTGGAGCCTGGATGCTGAGGCTCGTGAGCCAGGAGTCCGACGGCGTGGCAGCGGCTATCTGAGTCAACAACTGTGGGAAGTCGACGGAAGACTTGAGCTGCGAGGTCACCGTCGAGCGCTCGGAGGCGACGCCTTGGGCGAGGGTTCCGTACTTGGCGTAGTGTGACATCTGACCGTTTAGCACATCCAACTGCGTCGCTAACGACGTCTGCGTCGCCTCCACTTGATGAAGCTGGTTATAGCGCTGGACGGTCACAAACGCTCCAGCAGCGACCAGGACCACTCCCATGGCACCGACGAGCATGAGCTGGCGGCGATGCATGCGGCGTGCCCGAACGCGTGCAGGGAGGAGGTTGACAAATTTCGCGTCCTTGCTCTGGGTGCGAGCTCGCATCACCGCACCGGTAATCTCTACCCAGTTACTCGAAGACTCCTCAACGAAGGAGTCGGCCTCGATGAGCCTTAGCACCTGACGCGGCCCCGGTCGCTCGACCCTGAGCTGTAGCTTCTCACCGAGCTCTACACCGAGTCGGTCGACCGCAGATGAACCACCGACCAGAACAAGGCGATCGATGTCGGTGTAACCCCTTTGAATCGCGAAATAGTCAATTGAAGAGGCGACCTCTCGCACGATCGAGTGCACGCCCTCGGCTACGATACCGTTTGCGGTCTCCAACCCATTCACGTGTAACGTCTCAAGGCCCAGCACGTTATCGGTCTTCGAACCTACGCCGGCAATCGCTCTCTTTAGACCCTCAGCAACCTCGTAACCGACCTCGAGACTGGTGGCGATCTCTCGTGTGATGAGCTCACCACCCATCTTGATCGAGCGTACCAACTGCGGTTGATCACCTACCACGACCTCGATCGTGGTAGTGGTCGCACCCACTACCACCAAGTAGTAGCCGTCTCCAGGAGTGCGAGAGAGTTCGCTTACCGCACGCGCGGCGGCCAAAGGACCGACATCCACCCAGTCAACTCGAAGACCACTCCGCTCAGCAACGTCGATCGCCTTGGAGATCATCGCCTTTGGCGCCCCAGCCATCACCACATTCGAGTTTGCAGATCTACCCTTTGCGGTAGTCTCGTAATCAACTACGAGCTCATCGAGGGGCAATGGCAATACCTCGGTCATCGCGAAACCGAAGGTCATCTCGAGCTCATTCTTGTCCGAACTTGGAACGTTTAAACTTCGGACAACCAGATCGGGGTCTGTCACCACAAGACGGGTGGACTTCGTGTGCGTCCCAACATCTTTCAGGAGCCCACGAAGCGTCTCTACTACCTTCTCTTGATCTTGGTCAGCACCGTCCGGCAAGACGCGGTGCGCCAGCCAGAGCGGAGGACGCGAGCGACGACCGATCTCGATCTCGCACGCCTTCATGGAGAATGCTCCAATCTCCAAGAGTATAAGTTTTTCCATCCTTGAAACCTCGCTAAACTCCCTAAGGACTATCGACGTAATCGGTAAAAAGTTGACCGAATTCCCCGCTATAAGTGATATATCCCAGCACCCAGTGCAGTGACTATGAATCCCAGCGTAAGAAAAGGGCCAAATGGCATCTGTGTGCGCAAGCTGGAACGCTTGGCAAGCATCAGACCTATACCAACGACCGACCCGGCAAAGAAGCTTGCAAGAATCGCCAACGCCACGCTCCATATCCCGAGTGACGCAAGCCCGAGGGTCAACACCGCCGCCAGCTTGGCATCACCCAAGCCCATACCACCACGCGAGACCAACCGGATCACTATAAAGAAGGCGAGTACGGCGAGCGACAGGCTCAGCGTAGCGACAAACGATGTCCATCGACCGGTTGATATTGCGTTCCCGATCCCGAGAAGCAGCAACAGAACCGCCGACGGATAGGTCAAGCGATTGGGGATGCGGAACGTCCTCTGGTCGATAAGAGCAGCAGTAAGGCCTATCAGGAGCGCGAGGCCACAGCTAATTTTATCGATGCCGTCGACCGGACAGAGGGCGGCAATAACCCCTATGGCACCACCGGCTAACTCTATGAGTGGATAGCGCAGAGGAATCGAGGTAGAACAATCCCGGCATCGACCACGGAGCCACAGGTAAGCGAGCACTGGCACATTGTCGCGTGCTCTAACAGCGTGAGAGCACGCTGGACACCTGGAGCGATCTATCAACAACGGCATCCCTGCGGGAATCCGAAATGATAACGCCGTCACCGCCGATCCGCCGATCAACCCAAAGACAAGACCTATGACGACGATATACATAACAACAGGTTTCGGAGCGAACCGATGAGGAGTTGAGTTATCACCCTTCTCCTTTTTCATTCCCATCGATAACCATTCAAATGATTATCACTCTCCACGTTTATTTTGCTTAAGTTTTCACACCCTCGGCGCCGAAGCAAAGTGAGTGCCGGATTACCGGCATTTAGAACGTGAGAGCCAGTAAGGAGAAAAGGATGTCTCAGACCTATCGGAAATTGACTAGAAGTGATGACTCTGGATTCACACTCATCGAGTTGATGGTGGTGATCTTGATCATGGGCATTCTCGCCGCGATCGCGATCCCAACGTTTCTCGGAGCGCGAACCTCGGCCCAGAACAAGGCGGCAGAGACAGATCTGCGCAACCTCTTAACCTCGGAGTCGGTCGCCTATACCAACAATCAAAGCTATGTGGGTTCTACCAGCCTGACCGCACTCGATCCCGCCTATACCAAGGCTCTTGGCAGTGGAGGAACGATTAGCCTACTACCGACCACACTACCGAACGTCAGTAGTAGTAGTAGTAGTAGTAGTAGTAGTAGTAGTAG
>DAHXNM010000215.1 GCA_027365375.1 Ferrimicrobium sp.
GTACGTGGGTGAAGTCTTGATCGACAATTAGTGCGTACAAGACACAAAAACAAGAATCCCAGACCAAATGAACCATTCATTTGGTCTGGGATTTTCGAAGCATTGCTCAACTTACCGGATAGTTATCTCTACGGAAAATAAAGCCATGAACCTTGATTTAGACTGTTCTTCGACCTCGTACAAAGTGAAGAATGACCACGATAACGGCAATAATCAGTAGGACGTTGACAAGACCTCCGCCAATGTGGCCAAGAAGACCAAGAAGCCATAGAACGATAAGCACAGCGGCAATAATTAATAACATTTTCTTCTTCTTTTCCGTCTACACGTTTACACGTTGAACCAGCCTGGTTCAGGCGCGAGCTGAGACGCTCAACTGGTTACTGACATCGACGACCCCGGGGGTGTCCCAGCAGTCGTCTCCGGCGGCTCGCTTTGCCACAGTGGAGGACACCTCGCCGGTCAGGATAACCACGCTCTTCTTGACGTCGACTACCAATTCGAAATCCTTGGTGTGGAGATTCTCCCGTAGGCGACCGACAACGTTAGACTTGATCTCTCCGTCGGCTGGCTGGGATTGTTCCTGCTTCTGGTCGTACCACCCGTAGTAATACCGGTCACCCGGATACTGCCACTGTGATCCACTCGTACCACTAGTCATGCCCATTTTTGATTCCTCTGGGTTGCAGGGTATCCGCTTACTGTCGGTGCAATCTAACACCAGCGTACCGGCTTTTCAGATTTAACAGGCGATTTTGGTTGAGGCGTAAGCCAGGCCCAGAACCGGTCTGAGAGTCTCGCTGACCAACTCCGTTGGACTAAGCCCTGGCAAATTCAAGATCTACACCGTCACCGGCTCAATCCCCGATATCAAAACGAGTTCGTACCACTTGCGCATCGACGGCCACGTCGAACATCCACTACTGCTCTCCTACGATGAGCTAAGAGCACTTCCCCAGCATGAGGTCACCTTTACCTTCACCTGCGTAACCGGCTGGACGGTTCCCAACACCCGTTGGCGAGGAGTCAGGCTTGCAGATCTCCTTGATCGAGTCAAACCACGCACTGGCGTACACGCTCTTGAGTTTTCAAGTGCTGACGGTGTCTACAGCGACTCCCTCACCCTCAACGAAGTGCGAAGCTCCGATGTTTTACTCGCCATGGACCTAGATAACAAGCCCATCTCAGCCGATCATGGGGCACCAGTAAGACTGTTGGTTCCAAGTATGTATGGCTACAAATCGGTGAAGTGGTTGAACAGAATCAGCCTTGTCGCTCAGCAGACACCGGGCTATTGGGAGCAGCGAGGTTATCCGGTCAATGCCACAATCTCCTAGCCACTCCGCCACAGACGACGACACCGCTCACCGCTTTTTCCTCTTCGAGAAGCTGATCCACTGGTTGATAGCGATCGCTATGTTGATCCTGCTCGCCACTGGAACCATTCTTTTCGTGCCTGCACTCACGGCCCACTTCCCGAGGCCACTGATCAATCGTCTCCATATCGATACTGGCATAGCAGCCACCGCGATTATGGTGCTTGCACTCGTTGGCCCATGGGGGCGCGCACTCCGCCGCGATCTCCACGAGCTGATGATTGCACCTGTCGATCAGCTGAACTCATGGTCCGGGGTGATAGGCGACTGGCTCCATCGAGCGACACCATCGACAGAAGGAGAGGAGTCGGAGAAGTTCAACGTCGGTCAGCGCCTCTTTACAGCGGGAATGGCGGCGCTGGCAGTCCTCGCAGTCCTCACTGGCTTTGCACTTCGAACGCCAGGACGGATTCCAACCTCGATCCAGGGAGGCGCCGAGTTCACCCACGAAATCGTCTTCCTGGCCATAGCCGTCTTGGTGATCGGGCACGTGATCAAGGCAATTCTCTCCTTCAAAGAGAAGAGAGATCTCAGCAAGAGGAGTAGCTAGACCTAGAACTCATAGTTAGATCTTCTAGGCCAGCTACTCGCAGCTATCAAAGACTGAACACGCCGGAGACAGAACAACCGCGCAGGTTTTCATCATGCCGGCGTCGGTCGTTTCTCATCAACCTGGAGCAGCATCTGTTCAGCATGCCGTTCTACCTGGGAGATCAACATCGAACAGAAAGCGAGGTTAGAGAAGTATCATCATTCGGCATAAATCGCTGTACGTTCTCCGCTCCCCGACCGACCAACAGCATCAGCCAAACTCGGACAATTAGAAGAATCCATCTCGAGGCGCATGGGCTGCTACCCAGTTGAGATCAAACCGGAGTGTGCTAGACAGAGTGGTCCAGAAAGAACACAGAGCGCGACCAACATCACGGCGCCAGTTGGCACCGTATCAATCGATGGCATATCAATAGACGGCGTATCAGTCACCTCGTTATAGGACTGTGACCATCGTCCCTATGTTTACCATGCCGTAGACTACCTTGGCGGTCGAGATAGGTAGCTCCACACAACCGGCACTCTGAGGGTATCCATAAGCTGCACGCGGATACCCGTGCACAGCGACCGACCCATGGAAGTAGTTGATCCAGTGGACAAGGACGTGATAGGTGGTACCGTTCAGATTGGTGCCGCTCATGTAGTTTTGAACATATCGCAAGAAGATTGGCCATGTGCCAGCATGGGTATCGTCTGCTCCGACACCTGTATTGCAGACGCTCGTCAAGACAACCTTCCCGTTCACCCAGACCTTAAGCGTCTCTGGCAGTGGCGACTTAGACACATAGATGTAGGAGTACGCGTTCGGGTCGAGTTGGCGTTGAGAGGCTGCAGCCAAAAGAGCTGACCAGACGGTCGCGGAAGGTTGGCCGTTTACAGGCAGATTACTAACCTTCTCGAACGACATAATTGCTGCCTGCGTGGCTACTCCCCAGGACCCGGGATAGAAGGTCGCCTGCAGGGAGGAGGGTTCGTCAGACCAGCGCACATTGAAGTTACCCTTTTGGACAAGAGCCAGGTCAGCGTTGGAGGCGAGTCGATGCGTAGGCTTAAAGCTATCGGGCAGGTAGTTGAGCTGGGCGAGGAGTTGCTGCATCCGAAGGAGCGATCCTTGCGCAACCGTAAACGAGACCTGTTCGGGATTCTGCAGCCGTTGGCCCGACGTAGACAAAATACCAGTGGGTCCTCCGGGGATACTAACGCTCTCAGTACCTCCTGGGGTGTAGCTCGCATCTGGTGCAAACTCAATAGTTGTCGAGTTCTCAAGGAACCAGGAGCCAGCCACCGCCGGGCTCAAAGTAGGCATAGGTGTATGCGAATTGATCGCGGTTGAAAAGTGAATCGTGATCGGCTCATTTGGTCGCACCTTGGTGGCTCCTGGACTAGGGGTCACTGACGCCACTACTACATTCGCTCCCGTCGATGCGTTCGTCGTCGTAGAGTCATTGGAGGCAAGGCTCGCCGATGAGGATCCATGGAGGCTAGGCACTACAACTATGCCGACAGCAACTAGTAGAACTACTAAGACGCCCACACCAAGCAACATTATTTTTCTGGAGAAATCCAACTAAATCACCCTGCAATCATTATAGTCGCGGATATGAAAACCATCTGAGTCAACGGCGTCAACGTCTGTCCATAGACGCATGTAGGCGAAATTCGCCTGATCAGATGACTCGATTGCTACGATAGTTGGGTGCACACCGCGACTACTGCAAGCTCCGAGAAGGCGCCGCGCATCGCTGCACTCACCGTCTTCGTCGGCTATCTCATCTATCTCGGCGAACGCTCCATCGTCGTCGCTAAGGGTAACATCTCCAGCCTTGCCCTCATTGGGACGACGTTCTCGAATAGAAGCCAGTTGCCGTCGTATCTCTACCAGCACCACGGAAACGGTTACGATGGCCTTTCATCCATTCCCGATCCTATGGGAATTCCCAGCATCTTGAGCTCCGCAATGTATGATTTAAGGACTATGGAGTTTTTGTGGGTATTCATAAATTTTTCATGGACATCATAGTTAATCAC
>DAHXNM010000221.1 GCA_027365375.1 Ferrimicrobium sp.
CGGATCATTCGCCCACTCGCGAGCCTCCTTCGCCACCTCATATACTCGAAGATGATCCGGATGAGGATAACTGACTTGGCGTTCACCGTAACTGATCATCACCTGAGGGCGCTCTCGTCGAAGAATGGCCACAAGTGGGCGCACTGCGACCTCGAGGGGTACCGCGGCGAAACAATTTTCGTGGCTGTTTGCCTCGCTGCCGGGCATTCCTGAGTCCCGAAACCCTAGTAACTCCACGTCTTGATATCCGATGATCTCCGCTGAGCGCGCGAGCTCCTTCATCCTCAACTCTGGCAGTTCCTCAGGATTACGTCCTTTGAAGGCAGGATTGAGGAACTCTCCCTCTTCACCGCCTGTGGCAGTGACCAGGACCGAACGCACCCCCTCCTCTGCGTACTTGGCAATAGTGGCAGCGCCCTTAGATGCCTCATCATCGGGATGAGCATGAATGCTCACAATAGTTCGCTGATTCATCGACACGTCTCCTCCATCAACCTCGCATCTTGTTAGCTTCCAGGCTATCTGCCAAACAGTTGTGGCAAGACCGATGAAGGGGTTCGGGTATCAGCTAGCTACCCTAACGGTCTATCGACAACAACTCCAGTTGAGCCGCAAAATGCTCCTTGGCTGCCGTACGTCTGGCAGCAATCAACTCAGTTGGCTCCGTCACCGGGTGGTAGTCTCGCAGTATCTGCCGAGCGACCGTCATACGATGTACCTCATCCGGTCCATCATAAATTCGGGCGGCTCTGGCGGCGCGATACATCTTCTCCAACGGGAGATCCGATGAGAACCCCAACCCTCCATGCACCTGTATGGCTCGATCGATCACGTTATAGAGGACCTGAGCTCCAAAGTACTTGATCATCGAGATCTCCGTACGTGCCGCCTTCTGCCCTTTCTGGTCTATCACCCAAGCGGCATGCAGGGTCATTAGTCGTGCAGCAGACATCTCAGCAGCGGAGTCAGCGATCCAGTTCTGAACCGTCTGCTTGGCAGCAAGTGGCTCACCGAACACCTCCCTAGATACAGCTCGCTCACACATCATCGCAAATGCACGCTGTGACTGCCCAAGCCATCGCATGCAGTGGTGGATCCGCCCTGGCCCGAGGCGGCTCTGTGCAAGGGCGAAACCCATACCCTCGTGCCCAATCAAGTGATCGAGTGGCACTCGAACGTTCTCGTAGATGATCTCGGCGTGATTCCCATAGGACCCTTGATGGACCACAGGATCTTCCATCGTCGGTATATCGCGCACCACCCTAACCCCTGGCGTCTCCTTCGGAACCAGCAGCATGGACATCGCTTGACGGGCTGGGACGTCGGGCACGGTGCGTACCATCACGATTAGAAAGTCAGCGACCGAACCATTAGTCGTATACCACTTGTGACCGTTGATCACCCACTCATCACCATCGCGGACGGCTGTGGCGCTGATGCGAGTTGGATCAGCTCCAGCATCCGGTTCAGTCATCGAAAATCCACTCGAAAGCTCTCCTCGGAGTAGAGGTTCGAGATACATTTCACGTTGGAAGTCAGCTCCATTTGCCTCGATGCCGAGCGCGAGTAGCTCCGCATTTCCAGAGTCGGGTGCGTTGTTTCCAAATACCAACGGAGCAATTGGCGACATACCCAAAATCTCACTGATAAGGCCGAGCTTTACCTGACCAAACCCTTGTCCACCGAGTTCGGGAGGCAGATGTGCAGCGAAGAGTCCACGTTCCTTGACCTGCTCCTGCAAAGGTTTGATCATCACCTTGAGCGCTGGGGTATCAAGGTCAAGCGCCTCAAGAGGGAGGATCTCGTTCTCAACCAATGCCCTTACCCAGACCAGCTGGGCCTCAAAGTCAGGTTCCGTTGCAAAATCCCAAGCCATCTCCGCATCCCCTCCAGTCGCTAACCCGACTCTATCACCAACGGTGCCTCGAGCCAGAGCAGGCGATGTTGCTCAAGTCGAGTTACAGGGTTGGCGGGGCGGCGAGTTTAGGTGGAGTGGTCGTTACTCGTGTTCCGTCAACGTATAGGGGATGGGTGGTACCCGTCAAGACGTCACCTTGGAATCCAGCGATCGCACTCCATGAGCCGAGGGCTGGTATTACTGGGTCGAATCGGTGGCGCGCAAGGCTCGTCAGAATCTCACGGCGACTAGGGTTGATCCCCGCAGAGCGGAGCAACTCAATCGACATCGTGGCGGCATAGATTCCATCTAGGGTTGCCGGGTCAAGTGCAACCTTCGGCGCTAGCAAGCGATCGACTGCTCCTAGATAGCCGCTCCAGGCGGCGCTGAGTGCGCTTCGCGGGATCCATGGCCCAAGACGCATCACCGTACCATGAAACTTTGGCGCCGCTGCCCGCAGTTGCGCGCGCGAAGTGGAGCTTTCGACGGCGATCACCGTCGGTGCCTCATTTAACCCTGCAAGGGTAGCAAGGAGACTGGTGGTCACCGATGCTGGAGCAAAGCTGATCACCAAGTCTGGCACTCGCTTTGTCAGCTGGGTGATGCCTTGCAGTTGACCAGTCGTGCTGTAGTTGAGCTGTTCGGGAGAGGTCTTGAAGCCAAGATCGGTGGCGATGCCTGGTACCGTAGTCGACGACATCACGGCAATTGTTCCGTTAGCGAGATCAAGACTCTCGAGCAGAGGGCCGAGCTCGGCCGCTGTAGTAGAGAGCGGAGAGACCGTGTTGACGGTATTAGGTCCTGTCGCCTGTCCTGTCGGGAACAACTGCAAGATCCCTGAACTGCTCGCCTCGGTAGAGACGGAGTTCGCGATCGAAGACGGTCCGTCACCGATGAGAGCAAAGGCGCCGACGGTAGCACTCAGGTAGTCGGTCTCATCTGCTGCAATTGATGGTTGCCCAGCGTCATTCTTTACCACCAGGCCGAGTTGCCTTCCGTAGACGCCATGATGCTGGTTGAAGAGCCGCAGGACCGCCCGCATGCCGTCCACCTCGTCAACTGCGCTTTGGTGCGAGACTCCATCGGTATTGACCTCTGTTGCAAACAGTACGCTAGAGGCGGTTACCCCAGGGGCCGACGCGAGGGGCGTTGCCAAGCTTGTCGCCTGACTTCCACAGCTGGCGAGTACTAAACCAGCCAAAGCAACCACTAACGCTATGCTGATCACCCGGTACCGCATCGGGCATCACCCTAGCACGTCATCGACTGTCCCTAGTTACACCGAGCTTAAGGATATAACCATGACTACGCTTCTATGGCTTATTGAAAGTCGCGCGAACCAAGTGCAGGCGCACCTTCAAGAGCGATCACCTTTGAGGCGATCACCGACTTCACCTCTCCGCTTCGCTGCAACCTCCCAGTCACCAGCACGGCGGAGGAGAGGGCCGCCTCGCGAAAGCGGACCCAGACTCCGGGGCGAACAAGGACGTTGATCAACCCAGCCTCATCCTCCAGGTTTAGAAAGACCACACCCTTGGCCGTACCTGGACGCTGTCGGTGAGTGACCACACCAGCAACGGTCACCTTGGCTCCATCCTCCAACGCCACCAAGCCATCAGATCGCACTATGTCCGATCGACTCAAAGATGAACGCAGAAGCTCCATCGGATGACCCTTGGTCACAAAGCCCAGGGCACGAGACTCCATGAGCTGTCGCTCGGTCTCGGTCAGATCTTCAAAAGTGGGTTGACTTCCCTTAGCGACGATATCGGAGAGCCCTCTACGGTCTCGCACCACTTCACCGCTCTGCCAGATCACCGACCGTCGATGTTGGCCAAAACCGTCAAACGCCCCTGCCTTCGCAAGGTTGACCACTTGGGGCTCGCTGAGTATCACACGATCTAGCACCTCTCTCCAAGAGGTATAAGGACCGCATTCTATGATGGCCTGGGCCTTTTTATCTCCAATACCGCGTATGGTGTCAAGTCCGACGCGAAGAAAAACCTCACCGTCGTGAACCTGCAGGTCAGTAGATGCAGATCCTCGATTCACATCCGGGGGCAACGCATCAACTCCATGCCGAGCGGCATCGCGCAGCAGTGTCTGAGGTGACCAAAATCCCATCGGCTGTGAACGCAAGATCCCTGCATAAAACGCCGCTGGATAGTGAAGTTTGAACCACGCGCTGATGTAGACGAGATAGGCAAAGGAGGCAGCATGACTCTCGGGAAAGCCGAAATTCGCAAAGGCAGCGAGTTTTTGGTAGATCTCCTCCTTGGCGCGATCATCGACCCCGTTCGCCTCCATGCCGGCGAAAAGACGGCGTTTGAGCCGCTCCATGCGCTCGGCCGACCTCCGAGAACTCATCGCCTGTCGGAGCTCATCAGCTTGCGATGGGGAAAAGCCAGCCACATCCATCGCCATCTGCATGAGTTGCTCCTGGAAAAGGGGTACCCCCAAAGTCTTGGAGAGCGAACGCTCGAGCAGTGGATGAGGATAGGTAACCGCCTCTTCTCCACTCCGACGGCGAAGATAGGGATGAACCGACCCACCTTGAATTGGTCCTGGTCTGATAAGCGCCACCTCGACGACAAGGTCGTAAAAACACGTCGGCTTGAGTCGTGGCAACGTCGCCATCTGTGCACGCGACTCGACCTGGAAAAGACCGATGGAGTCAGCATGTTGCAACATAACATACACCTGCTCCTCCTGGGGCAACAGGGCGATGTCGACCGTCACGCCATAGGCGTCCTTCACAAGATCTACCATCTCATGGATCGCGCCTAACATACCAAGACCAAGAAGGTCGAACTTCACGAGTCCCATCTGAGCACAGTCGTCCTTGTCCCACTGCAAGACGCTGCGATCTAGCTTGCGCGCCCATTCAACTGGACACACCTCAATGATAGGTCGATCGCAGATCACCATCCCTCCTACATGCAGACCTAGGTGTCGAGGTGCATGTTCAAGACCGAGTGCGACCTCGACGATGTCTGCCGGGACCTCAAGCAACGGGTGCCCACGATGATCACGCGCCTCGAGAGAGGCGCGTAGCGAACCACGTCTTTCAACCTGGCGTGACCACCGATCGATCTCTATCGACGGAACGCCATAGACACGCGCTGTGTCTCGAAGGACCGAGCGTGCTCGGTAAGTGATCAGGCTAGCTACCTGGGCAGCGTACTCTCTACCGTAGCGCCGATAGACATACTGCAGCACCTCTTCACGTCGGCCACTCTCAATATCGACATCTATGTCAGGTGGACCATCACGCTCTGGAGAGAGAAAGCGTTCGAACAGCAACCCGAGAGCCACAGGGTCGGCGTTGGTGATACCAAGTGCATAGCAGACGGCAGAATTGGCCGCTGAACCCCGACCTTGGCAGTAGATTCCTTCCCGTCGACAAAAATCTACCAGATCGGCTACCACCAAGAAGTAGCCGGGAAACCCCAATGTCTCGATAATCTCGAGCTCGTAAGCGAGTTGGCTATAGGCTCCTGGGACGCGCTCAGCGTCCACAGAACCATAGCGCTTCGGTGCGCGTTCAAAGGTAAGGTTGCGGAGCCATGAGCTATCCGTCTCGCCTGCTGGAGCGAGCGAACGCGGTAGGCCCGGGGCTATGAGGTGCAACGGGAAACGACAACGCTCCATCACCTCAACGGTCTGTGCAACGACGCCAGGATAACGCACAAAGTGCAACCGCTGCTCCCTTGGCGTTCGCAGTCGAGGTACTCCAGCACTCGGAAGATAACCATCGAGTTCGGCGAGTTTTGAGTTCGATCGAATAGCTGCCGCTACCGTAGCTCGCAGCTGACCACGGACATCTAGAGCATGCACATTCTGTGTTCCAACAAGCGGGAATCCACGCTGGACAGCGAGTTCAGCCAAGAAATCTGCTCGAATCGTATCCAATGGATCACCATGATCGTTGATCTCAATGACTAAAGCGTCGTGACCGAAACGTTCTTCCAATTCGTTCAGTCGATGCCGAGCCGCCTTGGGTCCTTGTTCGATGAGGGCACGCGAGAGTGGACCCTTACGGCATCCGGTCAACACGACCCAACCATCATGCGGTTGATTGGCGGCCAGCTGATCAAGCGACAACGAGAAGACTCCTTTAGATCCCCCACGAAGGTGTGCCTCGGCAATCGTGCGCGACAGCGCCTGATAACCCTCGATCGAGGCTGCAAGGACGAGCAGATGCTCTCCTTTCGGATCACGTGTCGCAGTGCGGACCTCGGCATCGCCAAGCGTCAACTCAGCTCCGATAATCGGCTGGATTCCCACCGATCGGGCGGCTGTCAAAAATCGAGGCACGCCATAGAGACCATTATGGTCGGTGAGCGCAATCCCAGCGAGGCCGGCTTGGCTCGCCGCAACAACGAGATCCTCTGGCGAAACCACGCCATCAAGAAAGCTAAAATAGCTATGGGCATGCAGCTCTGCATAAGCGGGTTCTCGATCGCCGGTGGAATCGGATCTCGCTAAATTGACATCGCGAACTCGCCGGATCGGCTGTTCTGGCTCTCGTTCTGGGTACATAGCCTACCCAAAATCCCCTTCAAGCCACCAACGCTGTGCCTCTCTCGTCACCAGCCTTACTCCCCGCGGAGTCATCAGCATAAGTCGGACATAGCGTCGCCGGCGACGTTCCCACCAGCGTTCAACGACAACCCAGGGACCAAAAAACGCTGATATCCCAAGCTCCTCACGGCCAAGGACTAGTATCGCTGGCTCAACTACCATGATGCCATCTCCACATACCTCAACCGGGGTACCAAGAGCATCGAGAAGCCGGACCTCACGAGGGTGTTGATACACCAAACTTGGAGCAGCACCCGGTAGATGACCAGGCCAAGGAGCCTGATGATCCTCCGAGGGTCGTGAAGGCGGCCATCGGCCACTCCAGGGAATCCAGGCCCCCTGCTCTCGAAGAGAACGACCCCCTTGCATGGCAGGCACCAACACACGATCATCGCCATACAGCATCGCCACACGAGTCAAGGTCGCTAGAATCGCCGACTCCTTCAGCTCCTGGCGATCAAATGTCAACTGGCGGCGACGCAACGATGACCATTGCAACGGTTCTATACGTGCCTCTATCAACGGATCGCGATGTGGCCGAGACGCCTGCTCGAACCATCGGAGTCGAGCTATCAGCTCGGTCGCGCTCGCTCCGTCGAGCACCTCCACCATCTTGGTCGACTCTCCCGTCGTCGTGACAAGCGTGATGCACGCCTTCACCAACACGAGACCACGCTGTTCGGCGGCGTGCAAAAGAACATCGAGGGGCTGCATTAAGCGGAAAGAGATTCGTTCCGGGGTATCATCGTCAAAGACCGCAGTCGTGCACATGATGATCTCCGCCGGATCATCACCAACAACCGCAAGATCGGCATCGAGACGGCAGAGGCGATACCAGAACAGCCCTCGACCACCAAACCGTGCGGCCACTACACTCTCATCGAGATATTGAAAATCACCGATGTACTCCATGCCAACCTCACGCAACAGCCCCGACATCGACGCTGGGAGAAGCTCGTCGACCCTACGCCCGCCTACGAAGGCTACGGACTCCCCGGGAGCCACTCGACACCCGAGATTCGCCGCCACCGATGCGACAAAAAGAGAGTCAGCAATCCCAAGCGCAATACTCAGTTGCGGGTAAGACTGGGTCAATGATCTGCCCACCTCTTCGATGGCGTTCACAACCAGTGTCTCGGTTCCAAAGTATCGAGTCATCGCCATCAATGGGGCTACCAACGCATGGTTGTTCTGACGGAAATAGGGAGAGACGGAATCAAACATCTGCTGGAGTCGCGCTAGCCATTGCTCCTCCCGGTAGTCATCACGTTCTCGCAACTCCAAGATGGGACATCGCGCCATCGCCTCAGACGAACGCATACCAACTACCACACCACGCCGAAGCGCTGCTTGGGCAACCTCCACGATTTGGCCACGGCTCACAATGGCGACGCAATCTTCCTGTGTCGCCTCTGCTGCAAGCAGCGAAAGACCGTTGATATGAAGGACGACCATGCGCCGAGGAGCTATCAGAATCAACGAGCCACCGTTGCCGATGTGCTCGTTCTTAGTCCATGCTCCTCTACCGCAAGACGCAAGGTCGGGGATCCAAACGGGAACTCCATCGTCGGCGTACTCCAGCCAAGTTCCTCAACTATAAACGTCACATCAGGTGGAGACCTGCGAAGATGCGAGGAACGATCGATAGCACGATCACGATCGATCACCACCAACGCGCTCTTGCGCTCTCTAGCTCGCGCAACCAACCGGTGCCAGTGACGATCGATAATAGCTACGTCGAACACAACAACGTCGAAGGCATCGACGAGCAGAGCGATCACCTGCGCCGTCTCTACTCCGTCATCAACCAACACAACACGCGCAAGGTCCCAACCAGACTGTGCCAACGCCACG
>DAHXNM010000224.1 GCA_027365375.1 Ferrimicrobium sp.
CTACGTCTTTGAGTCGTTTTTCGTCCCATCAGGTTCGATGATACCTACGATTGAGATTGGCGGTCATATGATCGTCGACAAGCTTAGCTATCACCTACACCCTGTTGGTTTTGGTAATATCATCGTATTTCATAAGCCAGCCAATGATCCCACTACCGCCAATATCCACTACCTGGTGAAGCGTGTGATTGGCCTACCGGGCCAGACTATTTGGAGCCATGATGGCAAGGTGTACGTCAACGGCAAGCCGATTGCAGAACCGTTCTTGCCAAAGGGTGTGCAGACCCACAATATTCATACAGCCTCTGGGGCACCCATTCATATCCCAAAGAATGAGTACTACGTTCTAGGTGACAATCGGGGAGACTCGGCGGATTCGCGCGTATTTGGACCTATATCTGGTTCGCTTATTGTTGGTAGAGTAGTTTTGATCTACTGGCCACTGTCGCACTGGCACTACTTCTAGGCAGGAGTCGTTCGCTTGGAATGATATCAAGCGATAGTTGAGCTCGAAACGACGTCCTTGCCGTAGGTTATATGAAGTGTAGCGGTGGTTTTCCCAAAAGTGGGGGAGGAGATCGACGATTTTCGCCCTTATCTAGGTGGCTTCCTCGGGGTAGAGTATTTACTCTTGCCAAGTGAGCAGGGCTCCCGGCGGAGTCAGTCGAGTTATCGCTCGTTCCATCTATCAGATTGCTGGCGGTAGAGGGTGGCTGTATTGGCCATAAGCTGACGCCGGCCGCCTGTAACTGTCGGATAGAGCCGCGTCATTGGCTCAGCGAGCATGCGCCAGTGTTGGGTCGGGGAGTCGATTGCCCATCATTCCTTGCCGAGGAGTTGTGGTGTATGAGGCTGCGTTGACAGTCTCCCTTCTTTTTGATCAGCTCTGCTCGTAAGACTGATCTCCTGGCTAGGGACTGTTCAGCGCTCTCGAAAGCTGTCGTAGGCGCTGCCCATCGTGACTCTGGGAACCAATCTCTTGAAATTACTCAGATTGCGCTCAGTGTTGTGGCCCAACGTACCGATACCTTGAGCATTGGATGAAATCGATGTGCGAAGGGAGTCGCAATGCCTATCATAAGAGCTTCATGCCCGACGTGTGGAGACGTCGACATAGCGCCCGACGCCATGACGGTGATGCTCTGTTCATCCAATGGCGAGGCCAGTTATGTGTTTCGATGCCCGATCTGTGCAATGGTGGTCTCCAAGGCGGTGGACAAGAGGATCGTCGAAATTCTGGTCTCTTCTGGTGTCCGAATCCATTTTTGGCGTCTCCCTGATGAATCCGAGGAGGAGATGACCGGGCCCCCGGTTGATTTTGACGACCTCATCGAATTTCATAATCAGCTCTCCGACCCGACTTGGCTAGAGCGTCTTATCCGTTATAGCCAGGGAAAATACGAGCAGTAGTTGTCGCCACCTCCGACGCGCCACTTCGAAATCTGAATGAGCGCACCGAGTCCTGCTCACCGTCTGTACGAGTACAGCGGGGCTTTGCTATAGCGAGGGCGTAGTGGTCGTGTAGTGCCCGGTGCTTTTCTGTAGCATTTTGGCGAGCATGGCGCTAGTCTGAGTAGGTGGCCTGCCTATGCTCACGCGAGTCTGCTGAGGGGAGATCTTCTCTTACATCCTCGGCTTAAGACCACTTAAGACCATGGTGCCCTGTTCTTCAGGGCGCGAAGTGATCGTTGGTCAAACAGGCGAGTGGTGTTGTAGGTTTAGGTTCATAGTGTTTGCTAGCAGGATTTAGGCTGTCGTGTACGGGGACGGAGTGGGTAATCGCAAGGTTTGGTTGCTCAGGAATGGAGTAGACGCTGGTGACGGCGAAGCTTGAACGGGTACTCTCGGGTGTGCAGCCGACTGGTCAACCTACACTCGGTAACTATCTTGGTGCATTCAGGCAGTGGCGAACCCAGCAGCAAGAGTACGAGAGTGTGTTCTTGATCGTAGATCAGCATGCTTTGACGGTTGAACACCAACCTGCTGGCCTGCGTGAAGGTACGCTCCAGATGGCTGCCCTCCTTTTTGCAGTTGGGATCGATCCGCAACGTTCCACCGTGGTCGTCCAAAGTCACGTGCCCGGACATTCGCAATTGGCTTGGCTGATGGAGTGCACCGCGACCTACGGTGAACTGTCGAGAATGATCCAGTTCAAGGATAAGTCGAAGGGTTCAGCGATGGTACGCGCTGGACTATTCACATATCCAGCACTGATGGCCGCTGATATATTGTTGTACCAGACCGACCTTGTTCCTGTCGGCGAAGATCAGATTCAACATATCGAGCTTGCTCGAACCGTCGCCACCCGATTCAATAATGCCTATGGTGAGGTATTTACGCTCCCACGGTCGCTGATCCCAGCTGTTGCCGCAAGAGTCATGGATCTTGGCCACCCGGAGATGAAAATGAGCAAGTCCTCCGTTGATGGCCAGGGCAACATCTATCTTCTGGATTCAGACGATCAGATCCGTCGCAAGATTGCGAAAGCCAAAACCGACCTCTTCAACGAAGTACTCTATGTGGAAGATAATCCTGAGCGTGCAGGCGTGCGTAACCTGCTTGAGATCTTATCGGCGCTGACCGATCGTGAGCCAAAAGAGGTGGCGGCGGATTTCCAGCGCTACGGTGATCTCAAAGAGGCAACCGCTACGGCAGTGATCGAGCAACTCTCTCCGATTCGAGAACGCTACCAGTACTATCTAGCTGATCAAGCAGAACTTGAGAGCTGGCTTGCGGTTGGTCGAGATCGAGCTATCCAGTTGGCAGCATCCACGCTGGAGCGGGCCTATGACGCTGTTGGCTTTCTTCCAATCAAGGAGGTGACTCTTGCAGATTGATCCTATCAAACTCGCCTTTGTGGCGATCGCCGCACTTGTGCTGCTCGGTCCAGATCGACTCCCTCAAGTGGCGAAGAAAGCGGGAGAGCTGTTAAATGCGTTACGAAGCCACCGCGATTCGCTGACCAGTCAAATCAACTCCGTCACCAACTTGCCGAACTCGGCGATGACAGGTTTTCTCGGCGAGACATTGAAGACAGCTGGGACGGTCACCTCTATGTTTCAGCCCGCCGGAGTCGTGGGTTCAGTCCTCCAACCTGCGCGAATGGTTAACTCGGTGCTCCAACCGAGGAGCAAGGCACCCCAGCCGTTCTCAGTTAGCCCTCGCACACTTCAGGACTCCTCGGTGCCCGCTGAGCACGAGGCGAAACAGGCGTCGACGCTCAATCCGGGTTACACTCTCGGATCTCCGGACCTTAACTAGTCATGGGTTTGAGCATCCATCGTCGTCAGTCGACGCCACCAAACGAGATGTCGATGATCGAGCATCTCCGTGAGCTGCGCAAGCGCCTAATAATATCAATAATTGCCGTCTCACTAGGAGCGGTAGTCGGTTATATCGTGTATCCGTCGGTCCTTACGTTTTTGATGCATCCACTGTGTATCACCAACGGTGCGAACAACTGTGGTCTCTATGTTACCGGACCCTTCGACGGGTTTTCGATTCGCTTGAAGGTGGGGGTGATCTCAGGACTCTTCTTTGCGTCACCGGTTGTTCTGTGGCAGTTTTGGAGATTTATAGCACCTGGTCTGCGCTCGAAGGAGCGCCGTTACGGGCTGGCCTTTGTGCTCAGCTCGTTGGTGCTCTTTGGTCTTGGTGCGATGGTGGCCTATCTCGTCTTCCCTCATGCGTTGCACTTCTTCGAGTCAGCGGCCGGCGCTCATGTGCACGCCATCTACACACCTCAGAACTATCTGAACTTTCTTATGCTGCTGATGATCGCTTTCGGGATCTCGTTTTTGTTCCCACTCGTGCTCATAGTCTTGGAGCTACTTGGTGCTGTATCCACGACTGCCCTGCGAAAGCGGCGGCGTTACGCCTGGTTAGGCATCATCGTGGTGGTAGCTATCTTTATCCCGAGTAACGACCCCTATTCACTTACTGCCATGGCGGTACCGTTGCTGCTCTTCTACGAGCTCGCGATCTTGGTAGGAAGAATCCTTCTCCGTCCGGGTGCGAAGGCATCGCGTCAGGAGAGCTAGGAGTCCTCGGGTAGGATCATAGCTAAAGATACGCGTCGTTGAAGGCGGCAATCGTCGCTTCAGATCTACGGTGTCGAATGGGGAGATGCGTGACTTATGTCTCTCACTTTGAGGGTCGAGTCGATATCGAACTCGACCCATTTCAAGAGGAGGCCATCGCGGCTATCCTTCGGGATGAGTCGGTATTGGTCGCGGCACCCACTGGCTCAGGCAAGACACTCGTCGGTGTGTTTGGAGCATGCCGAGCTTTAGATCTTGGGCTTCGGACCTTCTATACCACACCGCTGAAGGCGCTCTCGAACCAGAAGTATGCAGAGTTCGTCCGTGCTTTTGGCGCCGACAACGTAGGGCTTCTCACTGGGGACAACTCGATCAATCCTGGTGCACGGGTGGTCGTCATGACCACTGAGGTTCTGCGCAACATGATCTACGCCAGCATGGAGGCGCTCGATGATCTAGGACTTGTGGTGCTCGATGAGGTCCATTACCTCCAGAATCCATATCGTGGTGCTGTTTGGGAAGAGGTTATCATACATCTTCCGCGGAGCGTGAGGCTTGTCTGTCTCTCTGCCACCGTCTCCAATGTGCATGATTTCGCAGCCTGGATGCGTGAGGTTCGGGGACAGATGACGGTGGTCGAGGCAAGGGGGCGTCCTGTTCCACTCGAGCACCGTTACCTATACGCGGATCGTCGATCCCGCCAAGTTTTGGCAATTCCAGTGCTTCAGGGAGGTCGGCCTAATCCGAAGGGCTCAGAGCTCGATCCTCCATGGCTATCGAGTTCTCGTCGCTCTTTTGGACCAAAGGCTCGAGGTGTCGCTCGACCGGAGATGATTGAATTTTTGGCCGCCAATCGGGAGCTTCCCGCGATTGTCTTCATATTCTCACGGGCTGGTTGTCAGGCGGCAGCTGACGAGACCTTAGCGAGCGGGCTTCGATTGACGACCCAGATAGAGCGGGAGATGATCCGTGAGGTGGTTGATAGGAGGTTGGCAAAGCTCGATCCAAGGGACCTCAAGGTGCTTGGATATGCGCAGTTCTTGGCTGGGCTGGAGGCTGGTTTTGCTCCCCATCATGCAGGATTGATCCCGCCTTTTCGCGAGATCGTCGAGGAGTGCTTTGAGCGGCTACTCGTAAAGGTTGTCTTTGCAACGGAGACACTTTCGCTCGGCATTAATATGCCGGCGCGATCGGTTGTGATCGAGAAGATGGTCAAGTTCAACGGTGAGACCCATAAGATTTTGTCTCCGGGCGAGTACACCCAGTTTTCCGGACGGGCTGGGCGGCGTGGCATCGACCTTCGAGGAAGCAGCTACGTAGCATGGGGCGGTGGGGTAGCCTTCGCTGACGTGGCTCGAGTAGTCGAGGGTGAGTTCTACCCGATTACGAGTTCGTTTCGCCCGACGTATAACATGGCCGCCAATCTCGTCAAACGCTACACCCCAGAGGCGGCTCGAGAACTTTTGAATCTCTCGTTTGCCCAGTTTTCTCAAGATGCTGAGGTCGTTAGACTCGAGGCTGAGCTCCGAGGGTTGCGGCGTAGGCGTTCGTTTTCTCAACCGCTTGGGGAGGTTGATGAGATCCGAGTGGTGCCTGGTTCAGTGATCTCGGTGCCCGCAGCCGAGGGGACACGCCATCGTGCCTCACTGCTGGTGCTATCCGTGTCTACCCGCCATCATGGGCGTATGAAGATCCAGACTGTGTCGCCATCAGGCAGAGGGTATACGCTCGAGGCGACCCACTTGCGTGAGGCACGCCTACAAAAGCGGATTACGTTACCCCCAGTTGATCGCGGCCGCAAGGAGCTGATGCGACGCGAGGCGGCCAAAGAGCTGAAGCGGAGCTTGAAGGCCAGGCATCACCAGGAGCCGTCTAAGGAGTTTCTTGAGACCGGTGTTGCAAGAGAGAGCGAGCTGCGTGAAGAGGGCAGGGTCGCCAGAATAGAGGAGCGGATCAGCCAACGGCGCGCCGCCCTTTCTGGATATTTTGACCGAGTGCTGTCGGTGATGGAGGCGTTTGGCTTCTCGAGGGGTTGGTCATTGACCCCGACCGGATCTATTCTCGCTAATCTCTATTCGGAGTCCGACATCTTATTGGCGTTGGCACTCGATACGCTGGAGTTGGAGGCACTAAACGAGCCCGGGTTCGCCTCTGTACTCTCGTGGATGACCTTCGAACCTAGACCGAGCTTTACCGGAACTGGTCTTCGATCCACCCACCCCGAACTCATCGATCGTTTTCGTGAGGTCCGACGCATGTCAGGTGAGCTGCAGAGGCTTGAAGGGGTGCGTGAGTTGCCGCTTACCCGTGTACCTGACGTTGGTTTCAGCGAACTTGTCTACGACTGGGCAGATCAGAAGCCACTGGAGCGCATTCTCCGTGTGGCACCTATTCCGCCAGGAGATTTTGTACGTAACACCAAGCAGATCGCCGATCTTGCTCGACAAGTGGCGGCTGTGTACCAGGATCATCCTCTTGGAAAGCTTGCTCGCCGTACTGAGGCATCGATTGTCAGAGGTATCGTGGCGATCTCATCGGAGGTGGAGGTGTTGACCAATGAGGATGCTCAGTTCGCTGAGGATGGTGGATTCGATGTCGTCGGTCTATGAGCAATTGGTGGTTTGCCTGACTGCGTTGTAAGAGCTGCGCTGTCGGTAGGCTAGCGGCGTGGAAAACTACCTACCCGAAGCCTTTTCTGATGCTGAACTTGAGGCGCTCTCGCCTTACTTTACCAATACCGATGGATTCGTCTTCTGTCTTCATAACATTCCCCAGGAGCTAGCGGCTGCGCTTTTCGCTCGGTATTCGAGGTCGGACAAGTCACTCCGACGCATATTCCTCGATGAGTTTATGGAGGACGTGGAGTCAATTAGCTCACAAGCTCCTCTTGGAGAGGGATCGCGCACCAGGCAGCTGATGAAGAGGGTGATCGGCGAGTACGGTGATGACTCTGTGGCTCAACTTGCTGTCGCGCATGTGGCGGTCGAACAGGTTTCGACCGTGCTTACCAGATCGCTCGAGCGTCACCGTATGCTCTCGTTCCTCGAACAATCGACGCGCTATGTAAACTTAAGTTCCTTGCGTACTGACGGAAGTTTGCGAGCGGTTATTCCCCAGGAGTTTGCGGGTGAGGTTCGCCATCGCTATCATCGCATAATCGCGCAGGAGTTCGATCTCTACTCGTTGGTCTTTGGCTCGATGGAGGCACGCTACAGCAAGGGTGTAGACGAAGGCGATGTGGCTAGACGCCGAGCAGGGAGAGCTGCAGCGCTCGATGTCGCCCGTTGTTGTCTGCCTATGTCCACCATGACCAATGTGGGTATCGTCGGAAGTGCGCAAGCCTTGGAGTATCTGGTGATCCGGCTGCGCTCGATCGGCTCTAGTGAGAGCTTGCTCGTTGCTGACGCGATCGCAGATGAGGTCTCAAAGGTTCTTGGTTTGCTGGTGGCGAGGATGGATCGGCCCGATCGAGGGCGCCGCTGGACCACCTACCTTGCGGACAAACAGCGTGGCGTAGACGGCCTGCTTGGACAGCTGGGGGCACACGAGACCTCCGTCTCGCCAACCCCCTATGCTGAGCCGACGGTGCGGCTGCTGGACGCAGAGCCGGGCAATGATGACGAGCTAATCCCATGGATGCTGTATGAACTCAGTGGTGCGTCGTTTGCAGAGTGCGAGCACTGGTCGATTGGCTTAACCGAAGCAGAGCGGATTGCTGTCTTCCATGCCTATGTTGGCGAGAGGGAGAACCGCCGACATAAGCCCTCTCGGGCTTGGGAGATGAGTTCCTACACCTTTGAGATAGAGACCGACTACGGATCTTATCGCGACCTGGCTCGTCATAGACTTCTGACCCTCCTTGAGCAGGACCCTGTTGCCCTCTCTGGCTACCAGGTAGACCCTCAGCTGGCCGAGGAGGGGTTACTCGAGTCTATTGACCCCGTCTTTGATGCTGCCTTCCGTTTTGCACACGAACTACATAGCGAGGTCTCGGCTCCGACGGCTCGCATGGTTCTACCGTTGGCGACACGAGTTCGGTTTGTCATTAGGCTTAATGCTCGCGAGCTCTTGCATCTTGTTGAGTTGCGATCTCAACCTCAGGGCCATCCAGTCTACCGGTATATCGCCCAAGAGATGTACCGGTCGTTGGAACGGGTGGGCCACCGACGTGTAGCCCAAGCCATGCGTTTTGTTGACTTGGGTACCTACTCCCTGGGTCGAACCTCCGAAGAGGAGCATCTGATAGAGAAACTTGAAAATTAGAGCCTATTTGTGGAACTAAAAAGGGTTCAAAGTGGTTAGCATTGCCGAATTGAAACACGTGATGAAAGAACGAAAGAGGTAATCATGGCAGGTCGTAAGAAGAAGGTTGAGGACGAGTCGGTGGCGACGCCGGTAGACGAGGAACTCGATCTTGATGAAGACATAGACGGTGAACTCGATCTAGATGATGAACTTGACGTTGATGACGAGATCGACGAGGAGCTCGATCTAGATGATGATCTTGATACCGATGAACAGACTGACGACGAGATTGTGCTCGATGGAATCGAGGGTGTCGGGATCGATGAGTTGCCGTTAGAGGAGGATGGCGACGAAGATGACGTCGAGGAGGCTGATGAGGCAGACGAAGCCGATGAGGAGGATAGCGATGACACCGATGACGACGAGGTTGAGTCGGCTCTAGACGATATCCTGCGCGAGCGTTTTGTGGTCACCGAGGTCGATGATGAGGAGGAGGTCGATGAGTCCGGTGATACCGTTGTCCGGGTCAAGCCTCGACAACCTGATGAGTTCGTCTGCCAGTCGTGTTTCTTGGTTAAGAGTATGATACAGCTGGCCGACGCTGACAAGATGTTCTGCCGGGACTGTGTCTAGTAGGATGTAGTAGGCGAGCCGATCTCGGCTCGGTTAGAAAGGAGTGACCATGGCTACGCAAGAGACTCCATCGTTCGATTTCGATGATCTTAAACAGGAGGGGGTTAATCGGTTGGTTTTTCAGCCGATTGGGCTCCTCGCGGCGGTTGTCAGGACACTTCCAAACGCAGCCGAGGAGGGTCGTAGAGTAGTCGAGGGACCACTGCAGACCGCAAAGTTTGTGGGAGACATGGCGGCTGGCGTGATGAAGGCTAAGTACGGCGCACAGATCAGCGACTTGGAGGGGAAGGTCTCAGACGTGAGGCGTACCGTTGAGGGTGCTGCTGATCTCGTCATTAAGACTGCTCAGTCACGGGTCGGTGGTTTCGGTGCTGATTCCCAGCCGCATCCGACGGCCACTGACCATGACGGCGCCGGCGAGGCTACCGTCCACGAGGCCGAAGGAAGCGAGACCGTTGGCGGCATTGTCGGTTATGAATCGATGACTGCTGCTGAGGTAATTAGCCATCTCGATGGTTTGACGATTGTGGAGCTCGGCGAGGTGGAGGCTTTCGAACTTGAGCATCGGCGTCGCCGGACTGTGCTTGGACGAGTGTCGAAGTTGCGCGAGGAGCGCCACTAGGAGAAGCGGAGCATCGTCACCGCTATGAGGTGCTTCGATCTGACGCCTTGCGGGAGCCTGCTAGTTGATTTGCGCCCAGGAGAGTGCCTCAAGAGTGGTGGCTACTCCTGGGGCAAGTGGCTTCGCCATGGCCTCATTTAGGTGGAGCCAGCGGGCGTCAAGTGCGTCGGAGCCTACTGAGATCTCGTCTGGCTGTATGGGTGGGTCACACAGGAAGCAAAAGAGGACGTAGGAGCGGTGAGGGGCGTGGAGCTCGATCTCGGCTATCAGCCGCAGAGGACGCAGGGAGAGCCCTATCTCCTCGTGGGTCTCTCTCATCAGAGCCTGTATCAGACCTTCGTGCGGTTCTACCTTGCCACCAGGTGGGGCCCAGAGTTCGGGAGTCGGCGGAGACCTTCTGATGAGTAGGATGC
>DAHXNM010000225.1 GCA_027365375.1 Ferrimicrobium sp.
TGTACAAGACTTGACCCAACGCTGGCCAGAGGTGGATGGATATCTCATAGGGGCCAGCAATGATGAGGTGGCCAGGGCACAGATGGTGTTCGTTGCCGTTCCATGGGAGGCGACTGCTCGCTTGGTAGAGCCGCTGGAACATGTCCTGGAGGGCAAGATTGTCGTGTCAATGGCTAACGCTTTAGTAAAGGTTGGAGATGAGTTTGCAGCGCTCACCCTGCCGCGAGGGTCTGCTGCCCAGCTTCTACAGGCTCGGCTACCAGCGGCTATGGTTGTAGCCGCTCTCCATCATGTGCCGGCACGTTCGCTGGCAAACCTCTCTCGTCCCGTCGAGGTCGATGCACTGGTGTGTGCGGACTCTCCTGGGGCAAGAAGTCAAGTGGCTGGTATCTTGTCGAGAATTCCGGGTCTTAGGGTGCTCGAGGCTGGATCGCTGGCGCAGGCACCGGCTATCGAGTCGATGACTGCAGTCTTGTTGAATATCAACCTGCGGTATAAAGCGACTGCGTCTCTTCGACTAACTGGGGTGGAGGTGGCTTAGGTGAAAATTTTTGACACCGCTCGTGAAGCCATAGTGGAACTAGATGTTGAGCATGTAGCACGGATATACACCTGTGGGATCACACCCTACGATGCGGCGCATATGGGCCATGCTGCGGTTTACGTGACCTTCGATTTGCTCCAGCGCCAGCTTGCGCGTCAGAACATCGTCTCAACTTGTGTACGAAACGTCACCGATGTCGACGATGACATACTTCGCAAGGCACGCGAGATTGGAGCGAATTACCTCGACCTAGCGGCACGTGAAATCGCTAAGTTCGATCGTGACATGGCTGGCCTTGGTCTCGCTCGCCCTCACTCCGAGCCGAGAGCAACGTCGGCAATTCCTGAGATACTGACCATGGTTGGTGATCTGATGGACTCTGGGTTTGCCTATCAGGTAGACGGCTGGGTCTACTTTGAGGTAGCGAAGGCTCCAAACTTTGGCAAGGTTTCGCACCTGTCGCGTGACATGATGCTCGAATTGGCTGCTGAACGCGGTGGAAACCCGGATGATCCTCGTAAACGAGATCCGCTTGACTTCGTGCTCTGGCAACCATCGCTCTCTGATGAACCTTCGTGGGAGTCTCGCTTTGGACCCGGTCGTCCTGGATGGCATATCGAGTGTTCCGCGCTCGCAATGCGCGAGTTGGGCCCGGTAGTAGACATCCACGGTGGTGGTTCTGATTTGATCTTCCCTCACCACGAGTGCGAGGCGGCTCAAACCGAGGCGATAACCGGTGGTGAGTTTGTGAAGCATTGGATGCATGTTGGTATGGTTTGCCTCGATGGTGTCAAGATGTCTAAGTCGCTTGGCAACTTGGTGTTTGTCGGCGACCTCTTGAAAATAGCCACCGGTGAAGAGATTCGGCTTGCGATACTTAGCCATCACTACAGGTCGACTTGGGATTGGTCAGATGCTGTTTTGGAGTTGGCGAAGGAACGTATCGCTAGGTGGAGGGCGAGTGGGCCAGGTGTCGGTGGTTATGAAGAGGTTGTTGCCGCGCTCGACTACGATCTCGATACCCCGAACGCTATCGCGGCTATAGAACGAAGCGTTGCCGAAGGCAAGGGTGTTTTGGAGACAGTTCGGCTGTTAGGACTCGATTTGGAGGTCTCATGAACCTAGACGGTCAGTCATTCGACTCCAGCGCAGCCAAAGGCACTGAGTTGCTCGCTCAGTTACCCAAAGGTAGGGCTAAAGATGTTGTTGCGCTTCGAGTCAATGGAGAGTTAGTGGACATCAGTCACCCTCTCGAGTCACGAGATGACGTGGCACTAGTACGGATCGACACTCCAGATGGACTAGACATACTCCGTCATTCTTGTGCACACGTGCTGGCTCAGGCTGTAGTAAGACTATTTCCAGGAGCGCACTACGCCATCGGCCCGACAACCCAGGACGGTTTCTTCTACGACTTTGCGCTCCCTGATGACCGGCGCTTTGAGGTCTCTGATCTCAGTGAGATCGAGGCTGAGATGCGGCGGATTGTCGCCGAGGACCAGCCGTTCGTGCGTAGTGAGCTCGGGATAGACGACGCCGAGCAGCTTTTTCAGGCACAGCCCTTTAAGAGGGAGATTCTGCTGGGGATTCGTGAGATTGATGGGTCCCAACCTGTGTCGATATATCGAAACAGCGAGAGCTTCGTCGATTTATGTCGGGGCCCCCATGTTCCGTCGACAAGATATCTGAAGAGCTTTCGATTGCGAAGAGTGTCTGGTGCATACTGGCGTGGCGACGAGGGCCGTCCACAGCTCCAGCGTATCTATGGGTTTGCATTTGCAACCGCGAAGGACACCGAGGCGTATTTGAGCTTTCTTGAGGAGTCTGAGAAGCGAGACCACCGTCGAATTGGTCAGGAGATGGACTGGTTTCACTTTCCCTCTGAGATCGGACCTGGGCTTGCTGTATTTCATCCCAAAGGCGCCTACATCCGATATCGCATGGAGGAGTTCTCCCGAGCCAGGCATCTCGATGCCGGCTATGAGTTGGCATGGACTCCACACCTCGCAAAGTCGACCCTATATGAGACCTCTGGACACTTGGAGTGGTATAGCGATGGGATGTATCCTCCAATGGAGCTCGATGAAGGGGATCTCTACTACCCAAAGCCAATGAACTGCCCGGGCCACATCCTGGTCTATCGTGCGCAGCCACGCTCCTACCGAGAGCTCCCGTTGCGTCTTTTTGAATTTGGTACCGTCTATCGTTACGAGCGATCCGGTACCCTTCATGGTCTCCTCCGGGTTCGAGGCCTTACCCAGGACGACTCACACATCTTTTGCACCCCTGATCAGCTAAAGGATGAGCTCTCGCGGCTGCTAAGGTTCGTTATCGACATGTTGCGGGCCTTTGGCCTTGAGGATTTTGATGCCGAGCTTTCAACGCGTCCGGAGAAGTCAGTCGGGGATGACGCAGAGTGGGATTTCGCCACTGATGCGGCACGGTCGGCCCTTGATGCCTCCGATATCGAGTACACAGTAGCAGAGGGAGAGGGGGCCTTCTATGCCCCGAAAATAGACATTCACCTCACCGATGCGATTGGACGACGCTGGCAACTCTCCACCCTTCAGATTGACCTGCAAGAGCCTCAGCGCTTTGGCCTTGAGTTCCAAGACTCTACCAACCAGAAGCTTCGTCCGTACATGATCCATCGGGCGCTGTTTGGATCGGTTGAGAGATTCTTCGCAATCCTCACCGAACACTATGCAGGGGCTCTGCCAGGCTGGTTGCTTCGGGAACAGATTCGTGTTCTTCCGGTAGCTCAAGAGGCTGAGGAGTGGGCAAATGTTGTCGCCAGGCGCTGCATGGAGAGCAACTTGCGGGTTTCGGTTGGCGCCGCCGGTGAACCTCTTGGCGGTCGAATTCGTAAGGCGAAGATGGAGAAGGTCCCGTACGTGTTGGTAGTAGGGAACAGCGACGTGGCTGCTGGTACCGTGGGTGTGAATCGTAGAGGTGCAGCCAAGGAGGAGCGTGACATTCGTCTCGAGTCCTTCATTGCTGAGGCTTGTGCAACCCTCGCTGAGCCAGTGCTAGAGGTGCGTTAATGGAGCATCTCTTCGCGGGATGGCGTGCACAGTTTGTGG
>DAHXNM010000239.1 GCA_027365375.1 Ferrimicrobium sp.
TCCCGATTGTAACGTTTTCGGTGGAGGAATTTTGGAGACTCCGAGATGTTTGATCGATTTCGTCTGATGCCGGCGTCGCGGAGCTAGTTCGATAAAGAGATAGCCAATAAAAACCAGGAAAAAGATAGCTCCAGCCAAGACCAGGAATTTAAGCCACCAAGGGAATGCAAATGGATCATCTTGAGCGATTAGCCAACGAGAACCTCTATGACTCACATGCTTGAGTGCCGAGGCGGCCAATAGCCCAAATGCGATCACGAAGACAACCACAAGTCCACTCATGGCAGACCGAACCAAAGCAGTGAGAACTACCCGGTGCGCAATTCGCCTTGACACTGCGATGGAACCACCACCAACACCCTCAAGCCCAATCCCGACTATGAGAACAACGATTCCAGCAAATGCAAACCAACGGCCTCTCTGAATAACAGCTGATCTCATCGTCCTCCGTCGTGATGTTCGACTCGACGAACCGCCTCTTCGAGCTCACGCAAGATAGCACGCGAATGAGCCCCTACTTGGCGGAGTGGTTGAGCCGGCGACTCGAGCTTGCGTTCGAGGAGTGCACGTTCGATGGTCTCAACCCTCGCGGCAAGCTCTTGATACGTCGAGGCCAGAGACCGCAACTCATTGGCATCAGACATCAGATCTCCCTCGGTAGTACTATACGACCTATAGTAAGGATATCACAGTCGCTGGACTCATCCTACTCTCAACCGAGATGCTAGAGCGGCCTTCTAACCTTGGTCGGCTGCTACAGGTTCAACGTTGAGAGTGCCGCATTTAAGCGCCTGGGTAGTACCTCCGAAGGCATCTATAACACCAGCAGATCCTGTCAAGGTGAGTGAATGATAGGCGTTGGGAGGCGTAATCTCCAAACTGGCAGAGCTAGGGCAGGACTCGCTGCCGTAACCAGTGGAGTCAGCGTACTTCAGCGAAAATGCTGCACTGGCATCGTGAGCTAATTTAACCGTTACCGCAGTGCCAGGCGTGCGAATCACTTCGGTCGCCAATTTTTGACCACTCGCGCCAAGCAGTTGTAGGCCTGGGTAGCCATAAAGGGTACAGGTCGTCGATCCGGTGTTTACCAGCGTATATGTCCTAATGATACTTCCGGCAGCTCCTTGCGTAGAAACCATGTGTGCAACGAGGTTGGCAGATCGGCATCGACCACTCTGACCAATGGCTGAGGTAGTCGATGGCTTAGTCTTTTTCGAGCTCGACTTCGAGCTGCTGGTTTGCTTGCTGGAATTCTTGCTGGAATTCTTACTGGAATTCTTACTGGAAGAGGTGGAGGATGGCGAACTTGAAGACCCACAGGCCGCCAAAGCAAGTCCAGCCACGAGAATCACAGACGTTGCTGTGAATGTTCGTCTCCGGTCACTGACATGATCCTCTCGAAAATGTCTCATCACCTGTGCTCCTCTCGCATTGACATCAGGACACCCCCCAGGCTAGTTCGAACCCAATCGAACCCAGGGTTCCTTGCAGAGAATCGGACTATAAGACACAAAACCTAACCTCGTGAAGCGAGTTACCTCGACGAAAAACTAATGCTCAACAGTTTTACCATCAATCATCTGGCCTCTCGAGTCTCGATCTCTCCAATCTAAACTGCACATCTCTCAGCATGTAGTGGTTCGCCGCGGACCAGCGGATGGCCGGCTACAAGTAGAGCCACCCTGGATTCGCCACTCAGACATGCACGAGACTGGCAGTGGCCAGATCGCTTACTGATGCGGCAGAGCTATTGAGCAATACGACTATAGCCTCTCTGGACAGATCGGCTCATCTACGCTGCAAACATTGGTTAAACCTTTGCTGGAAGGGCCTGGACCCACAGAAACAGGCCATGACGCCCTCGGTACTACTTGAACCGGAAGTTGGGTAGGGGTCTGTGCGCTCTTCTGTTCGCCGATTAATCCTCCTTCCCAGTCTCCAGAGAGCAGCCCGGATCAATAGACACGGTATTGCTACAGAAACAAGATTTTAAATCATTTTCATACGATTTCCCAACAGGCTACGCATGCACTTGAACAACGATAACTAATCTTAAGTATGAGACCTGGTAATTAACTGCAGGAATAGACGATGCAACTGCTTCCTAGGGAGACCGTCGACAGGAATGACACCAACAACACTCCATTACTACATCGGTGGAATCGTGGTAGCTGTTGTGGCCACCGTGGTATTCTGCCGCATTGCGCGCGTCGATCAAGATGGGAAAGGGATCATAATTGCTCGTCTCCTCTCAGTCCTTCTGCTAGCGAAAGGACTGCTATGGTTCTGCACAATCTTTACAGATGGTCCATGGAGACCCAACTATGGATTGCCGTTGTACCTCTGCGATATAGCAGTATTCGTTGCAGCTGCAGCTTGCTGGTGGCGATCACAACTCCTTGTTGAAATACTATATTTTTGGGCACTGGCTGGTGTTGTCGAGGGGATAATTACCCCAGATTTACCCCGAACGCTATCGCACGTTCTTGTATTTCAATATGCTCTCGGTCATCTAGCTGTTGTGGCAGCCGCCATCTATTTGGTGGTTGGCCTCAAAATCTTCCCAAGCAGGTTTGCAGTGGTAAAAGTCTACATCATTACAATTCTCTATACTGCATTGACTGCTTTCGTCGACTGGAGAACCGGTGGAAACTATATGTTTCTCAGAAGGCGACCACACACCTGGAGCATTCTGAACCTCTTCGGACCATGGCCATGGTACATAGCTATAGCTGGGGTAGTTGCCATACTGTTCTTCTTGCTCCTAAATCTCCCGTTCTGGTTCATGCGTGCGCGTCAGCAGCAATCTGCACCGCAGCACGTCGACGACAGAACTGGGCTGGGTGCCTCCTCTTGATTTATCTCGACAAACCGAGCCCAAGCTAATGTAACTCTGAAGGAACCTTGCGAGCTAGACTGACCAAGTTAGGAGGTGGGGTGAGACCAGATCAGCCAACGAAGACTTGGGATGGACGGTGGGTTGGTATTGCCCTAATCGTGGCGCTCCTGCTTGTGATGCTACCGATCATCGTGCTAGCTGTATCCTCTAAGCCAAGCCACGCGAACGGCTCCGCCGTAACCGCCACCAGAGTGTCCATGAGTATGGACTTGGGCGCCTAAGTCACTCCGTCACATCCAACAGAGTCCTGCGGTCGATCCTCCTAATGAGTCCGAGATAATTTGCAAAACGTTTGTGGACGGCCCCTTGAGCCCGGTCCACCTCGTATATGAGTCGACATGCACTATTTGGTGCAAAACAGCAGGAGGCTTCTAATCAGCGCTGTCACTTGACATAATATCTCTTCTCGGCTATTAATATGAAGTATTCCAGTCGCCAGCGGTCATTGTTGTCCAGTCTTGTCTTGTGTCAATATAGTTGGCCATAATCTCAATATATATGGCCATAGCGCGATTTTAGAGGTATATCTCAATATACTTGTCCCCGTCGTGGTATAGTGGTCATTGTGAGCCAGAGGTTCGTCAAACTAGAGTATCGTCGATCTCCACGGGATTTAGTGATCCACGAACAGGTGCAAGGTCTGGTCAAGCTTGCCCTAGAGTCCGGAGAACCTTTCCGAACATTCTCTTCCTATCGAGC
>DAHXNM010000269.1 GCA_027365375.1 Ferrimicrobium sp.
TGATAGTCGCCATGGGGCCATCCGACGATGATGACGGGCGTATTCGCCTACGCGCAGTCGAACGCCTACTCGAAATCATCGGTGAGGCGACACGTGCGCTGTCAGATGAGTTTATTGCCGAGTACCCCGGAGTCCCATGGAGTGACATATCCGCTCTACGCATATTGCTCGCGCATCACTACCAACGTATCGATCCTAACCAGGTATGGGCAATTGCTCGAGTCTCTGTGCCTAACTTGGTCATCGCGCTGCAGAACAAGGGTTCATGATTGTTCCGAGGTAGGCCGATACATTTTGGTGCGGACTGGTGAATCCTATCTGATCGACCGTAAGGGCGAGAGGCTGTAGGCGGCAATGGCCACATCTTAGCGCCCCACAATTGCCCTTTTTGGAGAAGCACGTGGACCTTTCCGATCTCGCCGTCCGACAGGTGCACGGGAGCGTTTAGTCAAACAGAGACTTCTTCCAGGGTGGGTGACCGGCGGCGACACTCCAACCTTGTTCACTCCGCAATACGCCAAGGGCAGTACGTTGGCGAGGTTGTAGCCCAGATAACCGATGGGTAGAGGACCAAAATCCGTCTCCTCGGCGAACTCAAGTTGCTCGAACTCGTTCATGCTACACCGAAGCACCCCGTCGTTCGAGGATCCGACAGGTACGAGTCGACCGAGTTTTTGGCGATGTGTAGGCTCGACGACGAGGTGGGTCACCTCGCGAGTGACCGGGTCGATCACGACGCAAATGAACTCGCCGTAGTCGCCGGCTCGACACGGGGCACGCGCTCCGATCGCAAACAGAGTGACAAACCAATGGACGCCTCCCTTCCTCTCTCGCAATCTTACGGCCTCGGTTTCGATATTGACAGGCCTCGCACAAGACGATGGAGCGCACTTCTCACTGCATGGTCGAACTCTGGAGAAGTTCGATGCAAGAAGTGGCGCCTGGATCACAGTGGCACAAAGAGATCGGCGTAGCTGAGCCTGCAAGATCAACGCAGTGAGTCGCTAATACTTGGTTGCAAACTCGTCAATTCGGGTCTCCGACGCTAGCAGTATGATGCGAAACATCTTGCGAGCTCTGAACTGTGCAGCGAACGTCGTTACTTCGGATTATCCAAATCATTCGCACGAAGCGTTCCCGCTACGATGGCCGCGGCGACCCCAGTGAGACCCTCGTTGTGATTACGCGAATGGGCACGGAGTCGCCCAAACGCTTGGTCCATCCTACACTGCGTTGCTTCGACAATGATGCCCTTCGCTTGTTCGATGACAACGCGGCTGGTGAGAGCGTGATCGAGTTGTTCATTGAGCATGGTGGCGTCGAGCATCGCGCGGTGCTGGAGGATGGCGATGGTAGCCACATGAGCGAGGCCTTGTGCGGCGGCGATGTCGTCGTCTTCCATCGGTCCCTGCGATGTTCGAAAGAGATTGAGAGCTCCAATGGCGTGGCCGCGCAGTCGCAGGGGAAGGCTGTGCACTGAGTGGAAGCCGTACTCGATCGCTCGCGGCGCAAAGAGTGGCCAACGTCAGTTCACCTCGCCGAGGGCCACATTCACTACGGGTGCACTGCTCCGGTAGCAGTCCACACACGGACCTTCATTCGTTTGGATCTGGAAGAGTTCGAGCACTCGCATCGATTCGCTCGAGGAGGCGACGAGCTGCAGTTCTCCGCCTGGTGAAGCCAGCAAGACCCCAGCTGCGTCCACGCCCAAGGCTTCGACGCAGCGATCACTCAGGACCGTGAGGAGGTTGATGATGTCGAAGCTGTCAACGAGATTGTCGGCCAATTCGACCAGCGTGCTGACTATCAGTGATTCCCTACTCATAATTCCCTCGTCTTGCTGGGTTCCCCCAAGAACGGTCGGCGACCCTTCTGGATCAACCACCGGATACCTCTACACTAATTCCCGTATTCATCGTATTCCTCGTTTTTCAGGTCTGTTTCCAGCCAGACCCTAGACTGAAAGTCAAACCGAGTGCGACGGTCGATGATTCGATGCGCGAGTTCGGATGGGGATATACCCACAGCAAACGCGTGTGCGCGAAACATGATGAGGGCGTCTTTCACCGAAAGCTTGGCCTGCACCGAGAGCATCCCCGAGGCTTGGTGCACGGAGAAATCAAGGCTGGACTGGCCCTGGAGTTCGTTGGCGATGGCGCCGAGGGGGACACCGGCTTGCATCACCAGAACAGCGCGGCCGATGACCGAAGCCATGAGATAGGCACTTGAGGACTGCTCTTCGCTGAGCGGTCCCGTGCTGTCGCGGTACAGACTCAAGGCGCCAAAGACAACTGCCCCAATATGGATGGGAAAGCCAAAGACCGCTCGAGCTCCGAGCTTGACCGCCTCGGGCGAATAGAACGTCCAACGCTGCCCTTCGTCGCCCATGAGGTCAGAGGCTTCGTTGCCCGTGCCGCTCTGGCTCGCATCGTATCCCGGTCCCTCTTTGAGAGTGATCTCTAGGTCCATCAAACGTTGAGCGACGCCATTGCTCGCGCAAAGTTGTTCTTGCATGCCGACCTTTGAAGTGATGGAAATGCCGGCGCCACTCAGTCCGGTTATCTCTCTCGCGACAGAACAGAGTGACAAGCCAACGGGGTCGTCACTCTCGTGCTTTGCCATGAGAGTGAAGATATCGATTAGACGTTCAGTAGACACGATGAGCTCTCAACGTGGTCGTGCCCTTCACGAGATTCTCAATCGGAGCTGGCTCCATCGGGGAGTCTCCTCACATTGCGCAAACCGCTCACGAGGAGTTGATCCAGCGCATTAGGACTCCTGTAAGCCATGACTGTAGCTCCTTTCCCTTCTGTGAGCCTACCCAGAGAAAGTGGACAATTCAGAACCATATAACGTCGTACTCACTAACTGGTAAATTTTCAAGAATACGCTCTCTAGACGTAACGTGCCTAAGGGCCGGAATCAAAACGAACATCTCCTTGACTGGTTGATCAGCATGTCCTGTTTTGGCCACTTCAAGCATAGAGCGTTTTGAACTACTCAAAGAGAACGACACCCATCAAATAAACCGACCAATGGAATGAAGAAGGCAGGCGTGGTCGTCATCTTGCCGTCACGGTTATCATCGATGTCTCTGAAGAGAGATGCGGATGACACTTGTGAGACAGGTTGAAACGGCCGTCGAGTTTGGGAAACCATCGCAATGATGGTTTGCTGAGCTAGAAAGGCAGTTCAATGGGAACGTTATGAAAGGGACAAACCCCCCAACCGCCGCAACCCTCCTCGACAAGACGATTGCCGACTGTCTTGCCGACGAGGTGCCGAAGATCGCCACCTTGGGCAGGACGCTCTTGGGGTGGAGGACCGAAATCCTCAACCGCCACCTCACCGGGGCTTCGAATTGCCCAACCGAGGGTCTGAATCTGCTCATAATGTAAGGCGAAGCGGGCCGGCCATGGGTTCCACGAATTAGATCATTATCGGCCAAGGGTATTGCTCTACACCGGAGGTTCAAACTGGCCCTCCTGGCCTTTTCCTCTGCGGATCCGAAAGCGTCGCGCCCTATTTTGATGTGAAGAGTCGGTCGAACTCGGTGGAGTGGGGGCCAAGAATGTAGGCAACGATCCCGAGTCGACCGAAAGATCGGGATTTGCGAACTGGTTCCACTGGCTTTGAATCATGCTTTCGGCGGCGTCTGATGACCCGTCGTCAGGAATTGCATATTCACTCATGGCGATCCTCCTCGGTAGAGATCACCAGGTTCTAGAGTGATAATATTAATTATACTCTTTCTCAGACATTTTAGCAACTCGCCAAGGGTTGTGAAAGCGGCGTTACGTTCATTTGACGAAGAGACCATGGGCCGCGACGAAGCAAAGTCAACGAACGAAAGTAGATGGACCGAACTCATGTGACTTTGCGCTCGGCCGACTGACAACTTCCAATGGCAACTCGTCGCTGTGAGCAATGTCAAGTGCTGGCAGACCCCTGACCTTCTGCTTCACGATATTGAGGCGAATATTGGATTAAAAGTTACATTCGCTAACAATCTTTCGACGTATCTAAACGCATACGTGCACGTCAGAGCGTTGTAGGTCGACCGCCCAACACACACGGACGTAGCTTAACGCGTGAAAATGTGGGCAGAAATGTGGGCAGAGATTGGACGTCGAGAGGGTGAAAATTTACATGGCAAAACGGTTCT
>DAHXNM010000275.1 GCA_027365375.1 Ferrimicrobium sp.
AGGATAGCGCTCAACGGCTGAGACTCCAAGGATACCACGACAACCCAAGTTGGACGTGGGAGGTGTGCAACCACCGACTCGCCCTAGTTCTGTCCCTGTGGATAGGGCAGAACACACAAAGGCGTCTGGAGAGCGAAAACAAAAGAGGTGCATATGAATGTATATGTATTTCGGAGCGGACTCCATGGCTCAAACGGCCGTTCTTTTGTGTTAGCGACCCGAGCACGCAATGTTTTCCGTGTCGCTTGAGGTCTACTCCACACACCTTCCGAACCTCCGCCAAATGGAATGTGGGTCGGGAGTTCAGTCAAGCGTCTCCAACCTCTGGTTATGAAGGCGTTCAACGGCCAGTCATCGATACGCAGGATCCGCTGACTCGCTCCAGTTTTTTAATGCCAGCGCCATGGCCGGTTGCACCTGGTCTGCTGGTACGGCGTGTGAGAATAGAAAACCTTGACCAAGGTCACAGCCGAGCCGCAGAAGTTCTTTGAGTTGCGCGGAGGTCTCTATCCCTTCAGCGAGCACGGTGATGCCAAGGACATGACACAAAGAGACTATCGCCTCCACCGAGCGTTGTGCGTAGTTGCTCTTCAACGCCGGACTTATGAAGCTTCTATCTATTTTGATTACGTTTGGCTCCAGTTTGGCGAGATAGGAGAGCGAAGAGTACCCGGTACCGAAGTCGTCGAGAGCGAGAGTCATCCCAAGGCTCTTGATCCGGTTGATGACACGTACGGCAGAGTTGATATCTTGAAGTGCTACGCTTTCGGTGATCTCGAGAACCAGTCGCTCTGGAGCGAGGTTCGTCGACGCGAGTGTCTGCTCGATCATTGGCAGTAGGGTTGGATCGTGGAAGTGGCGAGCTGAGAGGTTAATTGTCACATATGGTGGAACTCGATCAGGTATGCCCGCTTCCCAGCTGGCGGCGACAGTCGAGGCTCGGTCCATCGCAAAGGAGTCAAGCTTTAAGATCAGGTTGTTCTGGTCAGCAAGGGGAATAAAGATCTCTGGGGATACGACGCCCAGCGTTGGGTGGTACCAACGCATCAGCGACTCGAAGCCAGCGATTCTGCCGGTGGAGAGCTCCACCAGCGGTTGGTAGTGCATCGATAGTTCGTCGTTGGTGAGCGCCAGCCCAAGTTCTTGGGTGAGCTTAAAGCTATTGGATGCTCGCTCGCTCATATCGGGCGTGTAGAAAACATTTCGCGCTTTGCCTTGACGTTTTGCCTCGTACATAGCGGTATCGGCGCTTTGAATGAGCTCGTCATACTCCTTGTCGCTGCCTACATCCCAGACTACCGTTCCAACGGTGGCACTTCGTTGAATTGTGGATTGATCGAGCACGAAGGGCGCGTCTAACACCGGAAGTAGTCGTTTTGCGAGGGTATCGGCGTCAGCGCAGCTACCGAGTCCTTCGGCCAGGTAGACAAACTCGTCGCCAGCGAATCGAGACAGGGTATCTGAGGGCGGGGTCACCGCCTCCAGGCGGCGCGCTAGGGTGATTAGAAGCTGGTCCCCGGTGTAGTGACCGAAGGTATCGTTCACTCCTTTGAAGTCGTCGATATCTAACAACAAGAGAGCATTGCACCCACCTGTGCGCTCAAGCTTGTCGTGTGCTTGCGTTACTCGATCCTTCAGAAATTGCCGATTTGGAAGACCGGTAAGCGAATCGTGTGTCGCTTGGTGAGACAGCTGCTCGGTCAGCGATCGTTCTCCTGTTATATCCCTCACCGAGCTCACAAAGAAGATCGGCTCCCCGTGCTCATCACGAGCTACCGATCGAGCTACCTCGACGTGGATTACGTCGCCATTTTTATGAAGATAACGGGTGACAACTCGAGAAGAGGTTGCTTCGCCAGACAGCAGCCTTCGATATTGTGGTGTGTTCATCTCGCTATCGTCTGGATGAAGAAATGGAGCAGGGTTATGCCCGGACAACTCTCCAACGCTATAGCCAACCATCATGCAGAAAGCTTCGTTGGCATCGACAAAATTCCCTTGCCGATCGTGGAGAACCATGCCCGCCATGTTATCTTCGAAGGCGAGTCGAAAACGTTGTTCGCTCTCGACGATCCTCGTCTCAGCGGCTCGTTCAGCGGTGAGATCACGCAGTGATGCGACCACATAGATCGGAACGCCCCGGTGATCTTTGGCTAGAGAACGTGATACCTCTGCAGTAATTGTCCGTCCGTTCCTGTCGATCAGACGCTTGACATAGCTGAGCTGCTCGGCCTTTCCTATAGCTAATTCATTGTTCATCGCCAGTGTTAGCCGGCGATCAACTGGATGTGTATAGTCAAGAAAGTTCGTTCCAACCAGCTCATCGGAAGAATAACCAAGCATGACAGACAGCGACCGGTTGACGCGAAGGAGATGGCCATCGAGATCGACGACGGCCATAGCAACCATGGCGTCCTCAAAGGCGAGTCGAAAACGTTGCTCTTCTTCTGGCAGAACTTCGACAGTTGTAGTTGCATCAGCTGTTAAACGTGATCGATCGAGGTCACAGCTGACCATAATCGCGATAATGATAGCTATCGCATAGATGCTCCCCGCACCCCAGAGCTCAGATCTCGTGTGAGAGATCAACAGTTCGCCAGGAGCCATCGCAATGATGGCCACCAACGTGACGCTGAGTGAGCCTATCAGTCCAAAGACTAAACCAGCGTAGACGATCGGAGCTAAGACAGGGAGAATCCAGACAAAATTCGGGATTGCTGTCATCCGTTCACCGAACGAAAACGAGAGTCCGAGATGGATGGAGGATATCCCTGCCACCAGGATTAAGGTTAACCAGAATCGGCGGTCTCGCCAAAGAGGATGTGCCAAACGGCGAAAGAAAAATGTTTTGGTCGGGAGCGTTACGAGGGGGGGTCCCTCGAGTCGAACATTGCATTTTCACTCATGGCGATCCTCCTCGGTAGAAATCACCGAGGTTCTGGAGTGATAACACTAATTATACTCTTCCGGAGACATTTTAGCAACTGGCCAAGGGTTGCGAAAACGGCGTCACGTTCATTTGGCAAAAAGGCCATGGGTCGCGACGAAGCAAAATGGAGTGATCCGCAAGTCGATTACCGGTATCGTCTTGCGCGTGGCACCGGTTCAAGGGGAGAGAAGCGCGCAAAGTTCATCTGTCCGCTACGAGTAACCTTCAGTCCATCATGATCTTGCCATCTATCTACCTAAGCTCTCGGTGTGCAATTCAAAAAAGGTTGCGGGTCATATAGACGCATCAACTGAAGATTCTGCGATGCAACTGGGGAGTGATGGCTAGCACTTTGGCGTGGAGCTTGCCGGCAAAGTCTTAGCTGGACCCGCTGTTCATGGCGATAGACTAGCCATAGAACTTCGACCAGTTTGCGGTTGAGGGTTGTGTGATGCCTGTAGGCCCATCCCCAAAGAGTTTTAGAATATTGCCGGTCATGAGACGGACGAGGTGACTCGGGCACGAGCTGGTTCCGGGAGCACAATTGAGCATAGCTGCGATCCAGTTGTTGGTGCCGCTCTCAAAGATTCCAGCCTTGCTTGAAGTGTTAGTGACATATGTGGTGTCGGCGTACATTTTCTGATTGTCGAACCCGATAACGACCGGTGAGTGGCTTAGAATCTCGACGCCGGACGGATTCGCTCGTTGCGGATTGTAGCCATCAAAATCGTATTTCAAGAGTCCAGGTATGGTTGAACCGCTGGTAAGGCCGGTCCTTGCATATAGCCAAGAATGAGGATCGGTCACCACCATAGGAAAGCTTTGGTTGTTGTTATAGCCGATATAGGTGTCTCCAATCAAGGAGGAGGCTGGAAGATTCGCTGGAGGTTGTCCCCACCAGTTCTGGGTTACCCGGGCGTTGTCGACGCCATAGAGCGGATCTGCCTGTGGATCGCGATAGTTTACTACCTCGAGGTTCGGGCCGAGTGGGGAGGCCTGGAGGCGCACCTTACGCAGGATCGGACTCGCACCGAAAAAGACAAGGTTGACTCCATGATCGGTAGCGGCTACGGCGTTGGAGCGCATGCGAGTAGACCATTCTTCGTCGTGCCCAAGAGAGAGCAACGCCTGATGGTGGGTTAGGAGGTTCCCATGGGTGGTGAGGGTGATGTTGGTCCAGTAGGTCACGTTCAGTCCATGTTTTTCCATGTACCGGATAAGTGGATATTCGTTGGTGAGAAAGTTTGCGGCGCCGTTGCCATAGCCATAGGGGCGGTCGAAGGAGAGTACGCGAGACCGATTGGGAGGTGGGTAGCCAGGCTTTGGCGTCGCGCCCTGATAGAGGTCGTAGCCCCCGAATGGGTTGAAGGCCTGCCAGGTGAAGACTGCGTTCATGACTACATAGGTAGCGGTTGAGTTCGGATCCCATACGGTTAACGGGATATAGCTCTGTTGTCCTCCGGAACCGACCAGTTTGAGCAGGTAGTCGCCCTGTACAAAGGCTTTGCTTATCGCAAATGAGGTGGAACGTTGCCAGTTGCACTGCACCATATATAGAGGAGCTGAAGCTGGACAGTTTGGCTGAACGGCCCCTGTGAGAGTTTCGGAGGTCCACACTAGCCGAGCTCCAAGTCCTTGGTAATATCCCATACGAAAGGCTTCGATCCGATAGGTTGGCGCAACCGTGGATACGTAGACATCCACCGTCTGTCCCTGGCGTGCCTGAGGACGGTTGGTATAGCCCATGATCGCATTTGGGGTCTGGGCTCCCGTGATCTTCCATGCGGTGGTCCCAGGGAGCTTATTCTGGTTGATTACCCAACGGGCCTCTATCCCGTCGGGTCCACGGAAGGTTGTGGGCAGTGATTTAGCTTTCCCTCCTCTTCTATTAGATGAGGAGGTCTTGGTGGGATGTGTGGCCGATGGCGGCGTACTGCTCAAGGCGATCGAAGCTCCAACCAAGATCACCACGATGACGACAGCGCCGATGAGGAGCAATCTTCCTCGTCGCCTGGCGACTTCTCGTTGATGGCGAGCCTTCAACCCCTCTCCTTCATGCTCTTAGTCGGATGCGAGATCTTTATTCTGCTTCTCGCCCTATGTTCACTAAACGAAGTTCGCGCTATCGGTACCAATTAAGTCAAGGTAAGTTCCTGCATGCCAGACGGTCTGCTTTGAGCACCAATATCCTTGATGCTCCCGAATAACACATCTAGGCTGTTCAAGATTATCGACGATACCTTACCGCGTCGATAGCGTATACACGGACAGATCGGTAGTCTCGTCTTTTTGGAAACACTCACTCAGGTAGAGCCTCCTCGCCCTCGGGGCCGAGGAGCGGAACAGAGAGTTGCAGCTGAGAAAAGGAGCTTTTGGCCAACGCTATCGACTGTTGTCTTCAGATCGTTGCTTGGGACTTGACTTGTGTTGGCGATGTGTGGCCAATTCAAGTGTTCTCTGCCCAGATGATCTGTGTTCTAGCAGGCTTCTAGTTAGAAGAGCATCTGAGCTGCAGACAATTAGGTTAGCCAGTTGCTTTGTCGGTGGCTGCGTCAGTTCGGGGTAGAAGACAATACCGTTAACTTAGGGACCAGCTCCTATGACATAGATAAGATCTTTGGCTGGCCTTAAGGGTTGGGGCCAGTTGCTATGGTTGGGATACTTGGTGGGATAGGGACTCATCCGTTTGCGAATCACACGGGGGTTGGAGCGCAACCTTCGTTTTGGGAGCACTTGGTCAAGGATTTGACAGCTTGCGCGGTTGAAGGCCT
>DAHXNM010000300.1 GCA_027365375.1 Ferrimicrobium sp.
TATCGGCCACGATGACCCTTTTGGCGCGGTCTTCGCAAGGTACGGGAGCCAGTATCGACTCCACTTGATCGGGCCTTCGGGAACAAGTTGTATTCAGGGAGCAGAATCAACCGGGATTCGGTACGTACCATATTCTGCAGTAGTGCTGACAATGAGAGTATGATCGCTTCGCTGGGTACAAGGTCTTAAAACCTGTCGACGAGCAGAAAGAAGCGCTGTCTCATCGGATATATCTGATTCTGCAAGAGTTCCTATTAGGTTGTGGACACCGCTAAAACCGTGGTGGACGAGGAGGATTGATTCATTGGTATTCACAAGAACCTATGGATCGATCTGCTTCAGGTGTGCCATATATTCGTGACGCGAGCGTGCTACACGTTTGCCACGGCGTCCCAGAGGTGGGCGGTGCACTGTAGCAGTTCATGCTCCTGTCGTCCCATCTCTTGTAAGATCATCGATGTGAGATCGACTACGGCCGACAACTCCGATATGGATGGAGCGAGAGGGATGCTCCCGAGGAGCGGGAGTTGATACTTGTTCGCGATTGCGGCTCCGCCACCGCTGCCGAATGGTGTCAGGATCTCTCCATGCGGACATTCAATGAAACTCATGTTCTCTATAACGCCGAGGAGGGTGAGATTCGCCTTGATCGCGAAGGATGCGGCACGCTCGGCGACGTGACTGGCGAGAGGGGAGGGTGTGGTTACAAGGGCTACCTTCGTTGCTGGCAGTAGGCGAGCGAGCGTCATTGGGATGTCGCCGGTACCCGGAGGCAGGTCGATGATCAGATAGTCGGGGTTGTCCCAGGCCACATCCTCGATGAAGTGCTGTAGTGCTCTCGAGAGCATAAGACCCCTCCACATGATCGCCGATTCTGCCTGTTCTACCATCATGCCCATCGAGACAACGGCGAGTGATCCCGCCCCGATCGATTTTAGGTAGGGCTTGATCTGAAAGTTCTGGGGATCTCCATCAGCGCTTAGGCGTTCGTCGGTCGCCGATAGAAGCTGTGGTTGTGAGAACCCCCAGATATCTGCGTCTAAAACCCCTACGCGATAACCTCGCTTGGCGATATTCTGGGCGACAGCGATCGCGAGTGATGATTTACCTACCCCGCCTTTCCCTGAGGAGAATGCGATAAGCTGGGTTCCTTCTAGGCCCGATGGTGTCGAGCTGGCATCTTGGGCACCTTTGCGAGCAAGTTGCAAGGCCCGCTCCTTCTCATCTTTAGTTAATGTGGTGAAGGTCACTGTTAGCTCGCGACCATGCCGATCCTCCTCGTCAATAGCATCGAGCAGACTGGATCTGATTTGGTTCTTCAGTGGGCAACCAGGCGTAGTCAAGGCTATGAGTACAGAGATCTGCCGCTCTGAGACGCTTACCTTCTTGACCATTCCGAGTTCGCCAAAAGTCAAGCCGAGCTCTGGGTCGGCCAATCCCTCGACTGCGGCTCGTAGCCTTGCCTGCATCGTGGGTGGAGTAGCGTCTAAAACCATGCATCTAGCCTACTTCGCCTGCGGTGAATAAGATGGAAGAGGCCGAACAGGCAGCTCAGTCTGCGACTTAAGCTGGCAGAGCATTAGGTCGACTATCACCCTCGAACGAGCTTAAAGCTTCACGCTATACTGGTACCAAAGGGAAGATTTTGAAGGAGTAGTTATGGCAATGACATCTGTGAAAATTGGCAAGCGTCCATCCGTGATCACCTTGAGCGATCGTGCGGTGGCCAAGGTCGCCGCTCTGCTCGCAGAGGAGGAGGGCGCAGAGGCACTGTTTCTCCGAGTGGCGGTGGCTCCGGGTGGCTGTTCCGGGTACAGCTACGACATGTTTTTCGATAGCGAGATCGCCGATGATGACATCTCGGCCACCTACGGTGACGTGCGGGTAGTGGTAGATTCGGCGTCGGCTGAGCTGATCAAAGGGGCGACGCTCGATTACAGCGATTCGCTGAGCGAGGCTGGTTTCCATATCACCAATCCGAACGCAACCCGCACCTGCGGTTGTGGCTCGTCGTTCTCTTAGGTAATAGTTAGAGTTAGCGGGTCGTCTAGAAGTCTGATTGCTCCTCGAGATCGTCTAGGAGTTCGCTTGGGAGCCCGAATTTGTAGCCGACTGAGCGCACGGTCTGGATGAGAGAGTCGTAGGCCTCTCCCAGTTTCGCGCGCAGTCGGCGGATGTGGACGTCCACAGTGCGGGCCCCACCGTAGTACTCATAGCCCCAGACGCGTGAAAGCAGAGTTTCTCGCGAAAAAACCTTTCCTGGATGGCTGGCGAGGAACCTTAGGAGTTCGTACTCCATGTAAGTGAGGTCCATTGGCGTCCCGGCAAGACTCGCCTGATAGGTATCGGTGTCCAGCATCAGGGGTCCTATCATGATTCTGCTGTGTTCTTCTGGCTGTCCGTGTCGCGCTAACAGATGCTGAAGGCGCACCGCAAGCTCTGCCCGATCGAAGGGTGACACAACGAAATCGTCGATCATCCCCTCTCGCAGCGCAAGTTCCTTCACCTGGTGCCGTTCGATGAGGAGCAGTAGCACGATGCCGTTTTCCCGGTGTTTTCGTATTCCGCGGCACACCGTTACCGCTTGCTCGAAGTCGGTGGTCGCATCGACGATAACCCCAGTGACCTGGCCTGGGAGCGTAACCTCCTCCGCGTCTATGGGCAAGAATTCGTAGCCGGTATCGTCGTAGAAATCGATGACCCTGTTCACGTTCTTCGGAGAATAGACGGCTACTGTTGTCAACTACAACGCCCTCAGATAGCGGCCGAGTTCGTACTGTGAGATGCGAGTATTGTAGCGGTCCCACTCTGCGTGCTTGTTACGGATGAACCATTCAGTGACGTGATCCCCGAGGGTGTCACGTACCAAAGCTGACTCCTCCATCAGAAGAAGAGCCTCTTCAAGGCTGCTTGGGAGTGGGATTATGTCGAGTGCGTCTCTCTTTGAGTCTGGTAACGTAAAGAGGTTTTCGTTCCTCTCGCGAGGGAGATCGAGTTCGTTAATGAGGCCGTCGAGCCCGGCCGCTAGGATCACCGAGAAGGCGAGGTAGGGGTTGCAACCTGGATCGGGAGCACGGTATTCAACCTGGTAGTTCTCTTCGCGCGTCGACGGCGCAACTGGGACTCGAACTAATGCCGAACGATTGTGATGTGCCCAGGCGATGTGGGCTGGAGCCTCGTATCCTGGAACCAAGCGTTTGTACGAGTTCACCCACTGGTTGGTTACCGCGGTAATTTCGCCGGCGTGGGCGAGGAGTCCGGCGATGAAGTGATGCGCCCTCTTGCTGAGCCCATCAGCTGAGCTGGAGTCGGCGAATATATTCTCGTCTGCGTCGAAAAGGGCCATATGAAGGTGCATTCCGGAGCCCTGTACTCCTGCAAGAGGCTTGGGCATGAAGGTGGCAAGCACGCCGGCGTTAGCTGCTGTACGTGAGATAATGAGGCGAGCGGTGATGATATTGTCGGCCATAGCCAGCGCATCGGTGGCGCGTAGATCGATCTCATGTTGGGAGGGCCCGTCCTCATGGTGAGAGTATTTGACGGCGATCCCAGTCTCTTCGAGCGCGAACACCGTCTCCTTCCGGATCTCTGAACCGGTGTCACTCAGCGATAGATCGAAATAGGAGCCCTCATCGAGCGGCTTGGTAGTCGTGGGGTCGAGGTAGAAGTACTCGATCTCTGGGGAGACAAAAAAGGTAAGACCGAGTGCGCGGGTGCGTTCGAGGGTGCGTTTTAACACGTTCCGTGGACAGCCATCAAACGGAGTGCCATCTAAGTTGACGATGTCACAAAACATCCTTGCCACATGTGGCTGATTTGGCAGAATGGTGAAGCTATCTGGGTCAGGTCGAGCGATTACGTCGCTCTCTTGAATGCGTGAGAAGCCATCGATGGCCGAGCCATCGAAGATCATCCCCTCATCGAGTGCGCTTGCTAGCTCTGCTGGAGTGATTTGAAACGATTTAGGTATGCCTAGGACGTCGGTAAACCATAGTTGAATGAATTTAATCCGACGCTCTTCGACGACGTGGAGCACAAACCGCCGCTTGTCCTCATGTATTTTACTTGGATCCACACAGTCACTCTATGGGTGAAGTGACAGAGTTGGATCGGTGCATCTCTGACAGTTAATGTCGAGTTCACATTGGCTGATGATCGGATAGCGATTTTTGTGTGTTGGCAGTTACTGGAGTTAGGTTAGCGATTGAGTAGAAAGGGTCTATCTCCTGGAAAGGAGCCAAGGGCCGTCCCCGTCACTCCTATAGACCGAGTGAGTCGGCTTAGGAGTGTTGTTCCTTTAGATGGGCCACGAGCGCTGTGGTTACCTGTGTATCGTCACTGGCGGTGAGCCACTGGTCTACATCTTTCAACCTCACCCAGGCAAGCTCGTCAATCTCATCGTCGGGTTGATGCTCACTGATTGTGACGATTGTGAGTGCAAAGTAGGTAACTGTTTTGCTTCGCTTGAGTTGGTCGAGATAGGTCAGAACACATAGGACCGGTCCAACCTCGGTGAGTATGCCAGTCTCCTCCTCTACCTCTCGAATCGCGCAATCTATAAGACTTTCTCCTGGTTCGCACTTGCCCTTGGGCCAGGACCAGTCGTCGTAACGAGGGCGATGTACCAGCAGCACTTCGTATTCGTTCTCGTCGTTAAGTCGACCGATGACACCTCCCGCCGCGACTATCACGTCACTCTCCACCATGGGACCACCTCCGTGGGTTACACTACTAGTTGAAGCCGCACCCAGCTGCGGCCATGGAGTCGAGCTGGAAACGGGACTGAACGAGGAGATTTTAGATACGATGGCAGCCCTGCACCTACTACGGCGAGGGGTCACATTTGCTTTCGCCGGTCTTTGCGGGGTAGTGATGGCATCGTGTGCTGGTCCTGCCCACCATCTGACCTCTTCTCTATCGAAGCAGGCTGCAGTGAAGATGCCTGTGAATAGGGTACCTCCATCCTCGGTGGTAACTGGGTTATCGGCGTTTTCGACGATACCAATGCGGATGTCGATCGCGGTGCGCGAACGAGCATCCGGTGTCGACCGCAGGTTGACGGTCTATGCTGCCTGGGATCCGCTTGATCGCGACGGCGAGGTGGCTATGATTGGAGCGAACGCCGGTATTGAATCAGGGTACGGTGCTTCCAGGATAGTCAATGGCCGTGCGTGGAGTCTGATCGGCGGCCACTGGTACAGAGTTGGATTTGGTCAGCAGGTGATCGGCGAGGTCATCGCGGTGGTTGGAGTGATTAGGCTGACTGAGCAGGTCCATGCAGTCTCCTCTCAAGTTATCGATGGGACGACCTGCCTAGGGTTTTCAGGATCGCTCTCGCAGATGCAGCTGATCGCCACAGAGCATCATGGTAGTGCGGCTCTCGTGCAGGCACTCGTCGGTGTGCATAGGTTGGGCTATACGGTCTATATCGGGGGTTCCTACGTGCGTGGCCTCGATATTACGGCCGTCGTGGCGAGCGGCCGGGTGCTTTACCGAACCCAATGGCAGCTAAATTTTCCGAGTTGGGGGACGCCAGTGCAGGTCCGGCCACCGGTTAACGCTTCGGTTTTGCCTGGATCAGCCCCGGTCTATGGGCTACTTCCGCTCTGACGGTAGAGCCAGAAGCTCCGCCTGTTTGTGGTGGGAAGGTTCACCGGTTTCGATTGGTCGTGCAACGCATCGTTCGCCGAGTTGTTGGTGCGCCAAAGGTTTACGCGTAGTTTTGGGCAACGTTCTGCTCGTGATCACCGACGGCCTCGGAACCGTCGGTGATATGGAGGGCGCGAGACCAGCAGAGTGATCGCGTGCCTCTTGGTCTTGGCTGTGGTTAGAAGACGGACTGAGCCAGTAGATCGTTCGATCTATCAGGCATCGCGGCTGGTGAGTCGCCAGTTGGCTATAAGGAAGATAGCAACTGTATATATTGCGAGAATCCCTAACCCTGCCCAGGCGCTGAAGGTATTGGGCTGGGAGTGAACGCTCATCAGGGTTCGTCCTATCGTGAACGGCAAGAACTTATTGATATCATTGGACAGTGATGTCGGCAATGCAGTCACGAGTAGTGGCAGCACCAGTACGATGGCGACAAAGGTAGTAATGGCACCCGCGGTATGTCGAACAATCACCCCTAACCCAAGGGCGAAGAGGGCTAATAGTGCCATGTAGACCCCGGTGCCTGCTACTGCACGCAGCACGTTGGTTCCACCGAGCGATGCGGTTGGTGTCGCTCCCGACAGAATGGCTTGACCAGCAAAGAAGCTCGCGAAGCTAACGATCTCGGCGACGATAATAGCCACGATTGCGAACATAACAACCTTGGCGAGCAGCACTTTAGAACGAGACGATGCTGCGGTAAACGTTGCGCTGATCGTCCCGGTAGCTACCTCGGCGGTAAAGACCAATATCCCAAGCACTCCAAGCGCTAGTTGGCCCAGTAAGACACCAGAGAGGCTGCGAGAGGTAGGGTCAAAGGCAAGGAGATTGACATGGTGCTTGTTGGCGGCAATTGCGAAAGCCCCGAGCGATGAGATGCCAATCGTCAATACCGCGGTCACGAGGAGGGTGATAACAGTGGAGCGCACCGAGCGGATTTTGACCCACTCCGAGGAGAGCAGGTCGCCAAAACTCTGTCGGCGATCCGTAGTTGTAGTGATACTCATGCGCGTTCCCCTTCTAGATTAACCGAGGTATGGGAGTGAAACTCAACGTCATCTTGCATAAGGCTCATGAACGCATCCTCCAGGCTCGCAGAGACACTAGCAAGCTCATGGAGTACTATGCCCGCAGAGAAGGCGATCTCGCCGATCGCGGCGGTTTCGAGTCCGGTCACCTGGAGTCCGTCTGGGTCTACGGCGGTCATGGTGGCGTTGTGTTGGGTTAGTAGCGCCTGAAGGTCAGTTAGTTGGGGGGTGCGAACCAGCGTTGTCTTGCCAGAGTTTGCATCGATGAAGTTGGTCATATCGGTATCGGCAACTAGCTTGCCTCGGCCGATGACGACCACGTGATCAGCGGTGAGTGCCATCTCACTCATGAGGTGGCTAGAGACGAATATTCCTCGGCCTTCGGCTGCCAGACCTCGAAGCAGGTGCCTGATCCAGAGGATCCCCTCTGGATCAAGACCATTGACTGGCTCATCGAAGAGCAAAAGTGGAGCGTCGCCGAGTAAGGCTGCTGCGATGCCTAGTCGTTGGCCCATGCCGAGCGAGAAGGTCCCGGCTCGTCGATTCGCCACCGAGGTCAGTCCGACGAGGTCGAGTACCTCGTCAACGCGCTGTTTCGAGATATGGTTAGTTGCGGCCAGAGCCAGCAGGTGGTTCCTGGCAGTTCGACCGGGGTGATACGCCTTGGCCTCAAGGAGTGCACCAACGCTGCGAAGCGGGTTCTTTAGCTCTGAGAATCTCTGCCCGTTGATGAGCACCGATCCTTCGTTGGGGTGGTCCAACCCCATTATCATCCGCATCGTCGTCGACTTCCCGGCCCCGTTTGGACCAAGGAAACCGGTTACTCGCCCCTCTACCACCTGAAAGTCGAGATGGTCGACTGCAAGCGTACCCTCGTAGGTCTTGGTAAGACCGCGTGCCTCTATCATCGTCTCTAATGTCTCCTCGAGTTAGCTGAGAGACATGCTAGCTATATTGTGGCTAAAAGTGCTGATAAAATGCTGAAGCGTAGCTGAGCGAACAGCTTGCTAGTCCGATCGTGATCAGCTAATCACCCGCCTTTTGAAGCCTCTGATACCGATCAGGAGAAGAAAAAGAAAGAAACCAAGCAAGCCTGCATATACCCCAAAAAGATTCATATGCTCTATGCCTGTGGTGAGCCCAGCTCTGAGGCCCTCGTTGATGTATATCAGCGGATTGATGAGAACAGCCCATTTGAGCCAGGGAATAGCACCGAGGCTTGTCCACGGGTAGTACACGGCACCTAGAAAGGTCATAGGGAGCAGAATTATCGCGAAAATGAAGGCGACTTGGGTGGGAGGAACGATCGTACCTATGGCTAGCCCTAATGCCCCCGAGAGCACCGCGGCGATTGGGATGATCGTCAAAACCAGTGGCCAGTTAACTGACAGATGAATGGAGGTTGCTGGAATAAAGATCGATACGGCGAATACTACTAACGCAGCCAAAAGTGCCTGGAGCGCGCCTGAGATGATTTTTGCGGTGGCGACTCCCCATATTGGAATTGGAGCTAGTACTCTGTCTTCGATCTCACGAGTGAAGGAGAACTCCTGGACCAACGGGAGCGCGACGGCTTGGATCCCCTGGGTGATGATCGATATACCAACGACGCCAGCCACGAGCAAGGTCGAGAATTTCGCCTCGGCGGCGGCGTTCCCTCCGACTCCTTGGCCAATCTTGGGGAACACGTAGGCGAGTACGAAGACGATCAGGATCGGCTGAGATATGACCCGAACCAAGAACATCACCCAGCGAGATATGAGGACTCGAAGATCTCTCATGACCAGCGACCATATGGTTTGGGCATAGTGCGAGCGAACGATGATTGGTTTGGATGCGGTCAGACTCATTCGCGCAAATCCCTTCCTGTCAGAGCTAGGAATACACTCTCGAGCGACCCTTGTTTCACAGATAGATTGCGGTAGCTGATCTCCATGGCTACCAACTCCTTTACAAGCATGGGCAAGAGGTCGGTTGGGTCAGCAGTCGAGATGGTGAGCTGAGAACCGACAAAACCTATCGTCGTGTCCGGTAGCGATTTGCTCAAGACCTCCGCTAGACCTTGGTCAGCGCCCTGGAGGTCAAGAGAGATCTGCGCCTGCTTGGCGTAGGAACGCTTGAGGGCCTCAGGGGTATCAAGGGCAAGGATCTGTCCGTGGTCCATAATGGCGATCGCTTCGCACAGTTCATCCGCCTCGTCCATGTAATGGGTCGAGAGCAGGATCGTCTGGCCAGCAGCATTGAGGTCGCGTAGAATCTGCCAAAGTGCCAGTCTGCTCTGTGGATCGAGCCCTGTTGTCGGCTCGTCGAGTACCAAAATGGTCGGACTATGCATCACTGCGCGAGCGACCATAAGCCGCTGTGCCATGCCACCGGAGAGTGAACCGACGGGTGCAGCGGCTCTCTCTCGGAGCCGGAATTGCTCTAGCAACTGGTCAGCCTTGGTACGCGCCACCTTGGTGGTCATGCCGAAGTAGCGACCGTGAAACGTGAGGTTCTCGCGGACACTGAGTGATCGGTCTAGGGTGTTGGACTGAGGGACGACGCCTAGAAAACTCTTGGCAGCCGCTGGCCGAGCGACTACATCGATGCCGTTGATAGTGACCGTTCCTGAGGTGGGAATGACCCTGGTGGTGATCATTCCAAAGGTAGTGGTTTTGCCCGCTCCGTTTGGGCCGAGAAGTCCATAGATGCTGCCTCGAGGGATGGAGAAACTCACTCCTTTAACCGCGGTTATCGAGCCTGTGTAGGTCTTGACAAGCTCGTTTACTTCGATGGCAGGGTTCTGGGTGTCGAACTCTGGGGCTACCATAACTATGTGAGTCCTCTCAAGCTTGCCTGCGCACAGGTCAATGTTAGTGTCGGAGCTATCGAACAGAACGCTGACCATTGTTATTCCGTGATCGAAGAGGCACGTCGGCTCGGGGTTGATATCTTGCTTTTCCCGGAGTTAGCCTTGACCGGCTACCCTCCTGAGGATCTCCTCCTGCAGCCTCAGTTCGTTGAGGATAACCTCGTGGCGCTAAGGAAGATCGCAACGATGGTGGCAGATGATATCGTCGTCGTGGTGGGGTTCGTACGCCGTGGTGATGATCTGCACAACTCGATAGCGGTGCTCTTTGACCACCAGGTGCAGATGATCTATGACAAACAGATTTTGCCCAACTATACCGTCTTTGATGAGTGTCGCTATTTTCGCCCAGGGTCTGCCCCAGCCCAGCTTCTCGAGGTAAATGGAGTGGCTGTCGGTCTCGCCATCTGCGAGGACGCTTGGTCGCCACAGGGTGCTATCGCGCAGGCGTCGGCGATGGGCGCAGAGGTGGTACTCGTGGCAAATGCTTCCCCATACGAGATGGGACGCCAAGCCGCAAGAGAGCAGCTAATGGAGGTTCGTGCGTCGGATGAGTCGGTGGCGATCCTGTACTGCAACCTCGTCGGCGGGCAGGACGAGCTGGTCTTCGATGGAGGTTCATTCTTCGTTGGCGCCTCCGGTAATGTCCAATCACGTGCGAAGCGTTTTGTCGAGGATCTATTGGTGGTCGACTTTATGGGGGAGGGGGCTCGCTATCGTAAGCGCCTTCTTGACCCTAGGGGCGAGTTGCGAGTCGCTAACGAACCCTCGGAACGCATCGTATTGAACCTACAGCGTCCCGGAGGTGTTAGTTCGGTAGGAGAGTCGTCGTACACTCTGATCGACCCTCCAATTCGTGGGTTTGATCCCGACGAGGTGATCGAGGCTATTGTTCTTGGAACTCGCGACTATGTGCGGAAAAATCGTGCCCCTGGGGTGCTGGTCGCGGTGTCAGGAGGGATCGACTCTGCCCTCGTGGCTGCGTTGGCGGTGGAGGCACTGGGGCCATCAGCCGTCGATCTCATCGCCTTGCCCTCTCGCTACTCCTCGTCGGGCTCGCTGACTGACGCCACCGACCTGGCTCACAACCTCGGGGCTCGACTCATGACTCTGCCGATCGAGTTGGCCCATAGCGCGCTGACTGAGATCCTGTCAGAGGAGATCGCAACGGAGGGCGTGGTTGACGAGAATCTCCAGAGTCGTATTCGAGGTGTCCTGATGATGGCGCTCTCAAACTCGACAGGGCGTTTGGTACTCACGACCGGCAACAAGTCCGAGCTAGCGGTAGGGTATTCAACTCTCTATGGCGATACCGCTGGAGGCTTCGCCGTGATCAAGGATCTCTATAAAACCCAGGTCTATGCAGTAGCGGAGCGTCTCAATCGGAATCGGACGGTGATACCGCCCGCGATCCTGTCCAAGCCACCAAGCGCGGAGTTGCGCCCCGATCAGCTCGATACGGACACTCTTCCTGACTATCCCGTTTTGGATGCGATACTTACATCTCTTATCGATCGTGACCAATCGGTAGCTCAACTGGTCGCGAGAGGCTTTGATGCTGGCGTAGCCGCACGCATCGAGAGCCTCATTCGTGTAAGTGAATACAAACGTCGTCAGAGCCCATTAGGGGTGCGACTCTCTTCGAAGGCCTTTGGGAAAGATCGACGTATGCCTATCAGCATGGGATCGCAGTGAGCTATGGAGTGTCATAGGCTGCCGGGCTGGGTCGGGGGCTACCAGCAGCCTTTGAAGCTTTCGGATGCATGCGACGTCATCACCTGTGCTGTTGAAGGGTGTATGGCCTTGGCGAGGCGGCTTGTGGTTGCTGAGCGTCAACTTGTTGCTCTTGAGTTCTCTCGCTGGCTTGGTGTCGCCGTTGGGCAACTTCTAAGCGTCGCCCCCCATCCACGCCCCGAACTGCTGGTCACACCATCGAGGGTCGCCAATTTGTTGGATTCGTTCCAGTCGCAGGCGGCAGCGGAGCAGCTAGATGGGCTTGTCGAGGTATTTGCCGCTCTGGCGGCCGATCCAGGCTGGGGCAACCGTAATCTCGCTTTCACAGCAAGACAGCTGCATGCAGATCTGCTCTGGTGGAGACGGGAATCAAATTTATGGGCAGTTTTGGCGTAATGGCTTGGATTGTGACGCCGTTCGGTAGAGTTTTTAATGTGGAATCGAATCCAGTTTTGGTCGTTCGAAGCACGCGTGACGCCCAAGTACCGAGTGGGCGGAGGGAGACCTACCAGCTGTGAGCAGGGAACGACAAGAACGTGATGACGAGGATCTCATCCGTCTGTATCTCGGAGACATCGGGACGCATTCGCTTCTCTCGAAGGACGACGAAAGTCGGCTTGGTCGTGAGATGGAGGACGCCAACGAGGCCCGACTGGAACTCAACCATCAAAACCTGACTGCTGAGCGCCGTCGCGAGCTTCTCATCATCGTGCGACGTGGCGAGTCTGCAAAGCAGGCCTTTATCCAGGGGAACTTGCGACTTGTGGTTTCAATTGCGAAACGGTACCAGGCCTCGGGACTCCCTCTCCTGGATCTGATACAAGAAGGCAACATGGGGTTGATCCATGCGGTTGAGAAATTTGACTGGCGTAAGGGGTTCAAATTCTCAACATACGCTACCTGGTGGATTAGACAGGCGATCAACCGTGGTATCGCCAATACCGGTCGGACGATCCGTTTGCCAGTCCATGCAGGTGATTCGCTGGCCCGAGTGCAGCGTGCCCAAATGCGACTTGAGTTGAAACTCGGTCGAACTCCTACGATTAATGAACTCGCCAAAGAGGTAGATCTTCCTTACGACAAACTCATTGAATCGTTGAAGTTTCGGGGAGATCCGGTGTCGCTGTCAGAGCCTCTCCGCGAGGATGGCGACGCAGAGCTCGGAGATGTTGTCGAGGATCGTTCTGCATCTTCACCCTTCGAGGCGGTGGCAGAGGCGATGCTTCCCACTGAGATCGCTCGTCTTCTCTCTCCTCTTGATCAGCGCGAGCGTGATATATTGAAGTTGCGCTATGGTCTTGACCGCGGTGAACCTCGCACACTAGAAGAGGTGGGCGAGTACTTTCACCTCACTCGAGAGCGGATTCGCCAAATCGAGTCCCGTGCAATGTCGAAGCTGCGACATCCGTCAGCGGATATCGGTGCTCGTGATCTGCTTACCGGGTGAGGCGATCGTTTCTGGGGGCTGCAAGGTTTATAGTGAAGGAATGAAGAAACTTATTTTCCTGGCTATCATAGGTGCGCTCGTGGCAGTTGCCGCGAAGAAGGTGCGTGAGACCCTCGCCTAGTGTGGTGAGGCTTGTTGCGCCTGTAAGGTATTCGCTAGTTGTTATTACGGCCATTCGTAGAGACCGACCGGCGGGCCTGTAGCCGCTCCTTTTGGTGAGTGTTGGGTTCTAGACGTTAGTCGCTGCTTGGTTGCAGGATGCGGCTTGGACTGAGATGCCATGTCTAATGTCGACGTTAGTTGTGCTGCAGGGGACTACTGAGTTTTCGCCTAAAGCCAAAACCTGCTTTGCCCTGGTCGCGCGGTGCACCGGAGATTAGCTTGAGCATATTTCTTGGTGCAAGTATCCATCGCTAACAGCGGTGTGAGCACGAACCGATATGCTTGGACTGCAAATCTCTCATCTGCGAAGGCAGAAAGGATGTTCCCTTGGAGAGAGGCGCGAGCCAAAGTAGGCAGCTTTGCTGTGGCAAGGAGCTGAGGTCTGCGTGGGCTCACGAGAGTTGACGGGCTCTCTTTCGTCTCAAGAGTGAACGTCCTACAAATGGAGCTGACCCTCCTGCTAAGACTGCCGCCAACAGAGCAGCGTTGCGGAGTGTCCGAATTAAATAGGGCCTTGAGACTTTGGTTGTTTCGGTGAACTCCAGAATCTCCCAACCACGTTCTTTGGCGACTTTTGTCAATACTCGATCAGGATTGACGGCAATTGGGTGCCCGACGATCTCAAGCATTGGAACGTCGGTATAGGAGTCCGAATAGGCGTAGGAGCATGACAAGTCGATGCCCTCGTCTGCCGCCAACGTTGCGATTGCCTCGACCTTGTATGGACCATAGGCGTAGAACATCAATTCACCGGTGTATCTGCCAGCCTCGTCGACTCGGGAGCGCGATCCGATAAACCCATCTACACCGAGGAAGGAGGCCATTGGTCCGACAACCTCCTCGGGCGATGCTGAGACGAGGAAGACTTTGCGGCCTGCAAGGTGGTGTAGGTCGATCAGGTCCATCGCTTCGCGATAGATCAGCGGTGTGATTATCTCCCCTAACGCCTCGGTAACAACTCGCAACACCATCGATTGATCCCAACCTTGAGTGAGGTTGAGTACGGCATTTTCTAGTCGTTTGAGTCTGCGCTCGTTGGCCCCTAAATACTTGTAGACGGTCTGAGCGTAGAGACTTCGCACGACCGTTCTTCTCGTGATTAAGCCCTCCTGGAAGAACCTGGTCCCGAGTGCTAGCATCGACGCACGAGCGATTACTGTCTTGTCGAGATCAAAGAATACGCCCTCCATGGATCCTGTCACTCCGGCGAAGAGACGAGCGGGGCAGCAATGAGTGCGTTCCGAATTGCATCGTCGGTCTCATCAGTGGTCAAACAGATCACCTCGTCATCTTCGCGCAACAGCGTATCCCCTCGTGGCACCGTCAACTCACTACTTCGCACCACAGCCACGACAGATGCGGAACGTGGGAGAGCAAGTTCTTCAATGGTACGGTGGATCGCAGGCGACCCCGGCGCAAGCGTTACTTCGACCAGGCGTGCGCCGGATCGCGAAAACTGGAGGAGACGGACGATGGAACCTACGGAGACGGCCTCTTCAACGAGGGAAGAAATGAGGTGTGGTGTCGAGACGGCGACGTCTACTCCCCACGCTGGAGTGAAGAGCCAATGGTTCTTTGGGTGATTCACTCGTGCAATCACTCGAGGGATCGCATACTCCTGCTTAGCGAGCAGCGAAGTTACCAGGTTGTCTTCGTCGCCGCCGGTGGATGCTACTAGTACGTCGCATCCTGCAAGCCCGCAACTGGCTAGCGTCGATAATTCGCAGCCATCACCAACTAGCCAACGACAAGCGATCTCGCGAGAGAGATGGTTGGCAAGCTCCTCGTCGCGTTCAATGACGAGAACGTCATGGCCAGCCTCGTGCAGATCCTTTGCTAGGAAAGTTCCCACCTTGCCGGCACCGACAATGGTCACATTCATTATTGATCTCCTTTGAGGATTTCCTGAAGTCGGGCAGAGCCAGCAGTGGTCACAAGTACGATTGCTCGATCGCCCTCTTGGGCAATGAGTTCGCGCTCAATGAGCCTTGCTGAGGATCCGCGCAGTAGCGCCGCGAACTTGATCGAGTTATCGAGATTGAGGGTTGATAGTTGTACGCCAGCCAGTGAGGTTGGCAATGATACCTCCATGACTGAGACGGTACCAGTTGTGTCTGTCCAATCAGTCGGGGTAGTTTCAGGAAAGAGTCTGCGAATCGCTTGGCCCGTTGTCCAGGTAACGGTAGCAACGGTAGAGATTCCAAGTCGTTGGTAGACGACTGCCCGGCGTGGGTCGTAGATCCTTGCTACCACGTTAGGAACGCCGAAAACTTCACGTGCAATGCGTGCGGTCAAGATGTTGGTGTTGTCGCCGGAGGTCACCGCCGCTAAGCCGTAAGCATCATCGATGTGCGCTTCTTTCAAAGTATCTGGATCAAACCCCATGCCCTCGAGCTTGGTGATATTCGGGTGATCAGGAAGCCTTCTAAACGACCGTACCGTTCGGTCGAGAATAGTCACTTGATGGCCCTGCGTCGCCAATTGAGTGGCGAGCTCTGCGCCTACCCTCCCACAGCCAACGATCAAAATACGATCGGATGTCACGTTGCCTCCATGATGCCGAAAAAGCACAAGATTACCGTAGTCTTGTCTCGCCGGTTAAGTTCAGCATAGGCTGTGCTATCGTCGTCCATAAGCGAAGTTGAGGAGAGTGGCGATGCCCGACGAAGATTCCGGTTCGGCACATAGGCGATTCCAAGGCGGTTTTGAGACCCGTTCTCCCCGGGCGCTGCCTAGATTGGAGTCGTTCAACGTCCCGGAGAAGTTAAGCTATCGTATCAAGAACCGTCTCCTTGGCCCACCGCTCGTAACTGAGGATCTCGATGAACAGCGCATCGGCAAGCCGACTGCACTGGCGATTCTCTCCTCTGACGTTATGTCTTCGTCTGCCTACGCGACGGAAGCGATGCTTGGTATCCTTGTCCCAGCGGTGGGCGTTGCAGCCTTTTCGCTGGTGGTGCCGGTCTCGTTCCTGGTGTTAGTCGTTCTCATCTTTGTTACCGCCTCTTACCTTGAAGTGATCAAGGCCTACCCCAAGGCAGGCGGCGCCTACGTGGTTGCTCGCGATACTTTTGGAACTGGCCTTGCTCGTGTCGCTGCCGCCTCGCTTTTTGTGGACTATACCCTGACGGTGGCGGTATCGATCTCGGCCGGTGCCGATGCTCTCGCTTCCGCAGTGCCGGCACTCACCCCCTACGTGACAGTTATCACAGTGATTTTTGTGATCGGTATCGCCTATGGAAACCTACGCGGTATTCGTGAGGCGGGCAAGACATTCGCGGTCCCAACCTATTTATTTATCGGGTCTATGTTTTTGATGATCGGGGTCGGCATTGTGCGGGGCATCTCCGGCCATCTACCTCTTTACACTCACTTTGGTACAGGTGTCTACCCGGCCGGTACGGCTGGAGCAGGCCTGCTTCTAGGTGCGTCTGTTTTTATCTTTCTCAAGGCTTTCGCGAGCGGAGGCACTGCACTCACCGGAACCGAAGCTATCTCTAATGGGGTCTCGATCTTTCGAAACCCACAGCCACGCAATGCACGCATCACGTTGGTGGTGATGAGTGTCATTCTGGGAACGCTGCTGTTGGGCGTCTCGGGGTTGGCTGCGGCAACCCATGCGTCCCCATACCTATCTGGCGACCCTACAGTTCTATCGCAGATTGCTAAGGCGGTCTTTGGGACTTCGTTGTTGGGCCGCATCCTTTACGTGGCGCTTGATATCTTTACGATGGGCATCCTGACACTCGCTGCTAACACAAGCTTCGCAGGGTTACCTTTTCTGGCCTCCTTCGCTGCTTCTGATGGCTTCTTGCCGAAGAGCTTTACGGTTCGCGGTCATCGGTTGGTCTATTCGACAGCGATCATTGCGTTAGCTGTCATCTCGATCATTCTTTTGGTCGCCACTAACTCCAATGTCTACACGCTGATCTCGCTCTACGCGATTGGTGTCTTCACCGGATTCACGATTGCCGGCGCCGGGATGGTTAAGCATCATCTCATGACGCGAGAGACGAATTGGAGGCGTCGTGCAGCGATCAACGGAGCTTCAGCCGTGCTCTCTGGCGCGGTAGACATTACCTTTATAGTGACCAAATTCACCTCAGGTGCGTGGACTATCGTGGTCATCGTGCCGATCCTGGTGCTGATTTTTACTCGTTTCAAGCGTTCCCACGATGCAGAACAAGCAGCATTGATAGATGGTCTTAAGGCTGTCGAAAACGAGGTCCTACCTCGGAAGCATAAAGTGTTGATCCTAGTTGACCAGGTTGATGTAGCTACAGTGACGGCGATCAACTACTCGAGAATTCTTGCTGCCGACACCGTCACTGCCCTTCATTTTGTTACCGATGAGACCCATGCTCAGGCTCTAGCCGCAAGTTGGGAGTTAGGCGGACTCGGTCGAACGCCACTGGAGTTGCTCGACTGCCAAGATCGAAGGCTACGCCGCGCTGCTGGCCAGGTCGTGCTCGATGCCTTGAGCGATGGTGATTCGCAGGTGTCGGTGCTCATCCCGCACCGGATCTACCCACGATTCTCTGGTTCGATTCTGCATGCTCAAACTGCAGGATCCTTGGCGGAGGTGATCGCTCGGCTGCCCCATGCCACCCCGATATTGATTCCTCATAGAGTTACGCCGGGAAAGCATTCAACATCGACCCCAACTGATGCATCAGGGAGAGGGAAACGTCGTACCGATGAAGAGCCTCTGGATCCGTCGATTACACGAGCTGATGTTGCAGAGGGGGTTACTCAGATTGCTGGCCTAACCCTCCGACAGCGAACACGGGTCAAGGGTCGGGTATCTTCTATCCGTATGAGCTCCTATCATGGAACGCCTTCGACGGCGGCAAGACTAGAGGATGCGAGCGGCGGTTTGATGCTGGTGTTCCCTGGTCGAAGTGCCATCCCTGGTCTTAACTCAGGTATGAACTTGAGTGCTGATGGGACTGTGGTTGAGGTGGATGGCCATCTCGCTATGATCAATCCCTTATACGAGTTCTTGCCGTTGAACACGAAATGACGTGGACCACCGGCCTTAGAGAGAGCGTGGTGCATGCCAAAACCGCTAGTCATTGTTGAATCTCCGACCAAGGCGCGAACTATCGCTCGCTTCCTTGGCGATGGCTACGTCGTCGAGTCCTCAGTGGGACACATACGCGACCTTCCTCGATCAGCAAAGGATATTCCCGCCTCAGCTAAGTCGCAGTCATGGTCGCGCCTTGGCGTAAACGTAGACGACAACTTTGCCCCACTCTACATCATTCCAAATGAGAAGAAGGAGCAGGTAAAGAAACTCAAAGCCCTGTTAAAGGACGCCGACGAACTCTACCTCGCAACTGACGAGGACCGCGAGGGTGAGTCGATTGCCTGGCATCTTCTTGAGGTGCTGCGACCATCGATCCCGATCCATCGCATGGTATTCCATGAGATTACCGACGCCGCCATTGCCCAGGCACTTGCATCTCCACGTACACTCGATCAGCATCTCGTCAATGCGCAGGAGGCACGCCGCATTCTCGATCGACTCTATGGCTACGAGGTCTCTCCGGTGCTCTGGAAGAAGGTGATGCCAAAGCTGTCGGCGGGGCGTGTCCAATCACCTGCCGCTCGACTCCTCGTAGAGCGGGAGCGTGAACGAATGCAGTTTCGTTCCTCAAGCTTCGCCGATCTCGAGGCGATGCTGACGGCCATCGACGAGGATCGGGAGTTTCGTGCTCGGTTGACCCACATCGATGGACGGCGAGTAGCTCAGGGCAGGGACTTTTTGCCGACTGGCGGACTTGCCCCAGCGGCCACCCAGCAGGGTGTAGTCGCGCTTGGTCACGGTGATGCCACCTTGCTAGTTGCAGCTCTTGCTGGTGCAGATTTTCGCGTAACTCGTGTCGAGGAGAAGCCGTATCGTCGCTCTCCGAGCGCGCCTTTTATGACGTCAACCCTCCAACAGGAGGCTGGGCGTCGATTGCGTTTCTCGTCGTCACGGACGATGAGCGTTGCTCAACGTCTGTATGAGCGCGGGTTTATCACCTACATGCGAACTGATTCGGTGATCTTGTCGGGGGAGGCTTTGGCTGAGGCGCGCAGGGTTATCAGCGCTCGTTTTGGAGCCAGCGAACTCCCCGTTAGCCCGAGGGTGTACCGATCAAAAATCAAGAATGCCCAAGAGGCTCACGAGGCCATTCGACCCTCGGGTGATGAGTGGCGGTCGCCGGAAGATCTCGGTGGACAGTTGAGCGGTGACGAACTTCGGCTCTATGAACTCATCTGGAGACGCACTCTCGCCTCACAGATGACCGATGCTCTCGGCGTAGTCGTTTCGGTGACGATCGATGCGGCAGTGACGATCGACTTGAGCCTTGCTGAGCAGAGACTTAGCTCCGGGGACGGAGTGACCTTTGCCAGCTCTGGTAGGGTTATCACCTCCCCTGGTTTCTTCCGGATCTATCAAGAGAACGTTGAAGAGAGTGAAGATACCCAGGAATTACCGCAGGTGGTGGCCGGTCAGGCGCTCGAGGAGCGTGGTATTGAGGTAGTCGATCATGTCACCAATCCACCCGCGCGCTATACCGAGGCGACGTTGGTCAAGGCGCTCGAGGAGCGAGGCATCGGTCGCCCATCCACCTATGCGAGTATTATCTCGACACTACTCGACCGCGGCTACGCATGGAAGAAGGGGCAGGCTCTTGTCCCGAGCTTTGTCGCCTTCGCGGTCGTCCAACTCATGGAGCGCTACTTTGCTCATCTGGTCAACTATGACTTTACCGCGCAACTCGAAGATGAGTTAGATGCGATCGCATCCGGCGAGCGCGAGGCCATTCCCTACCTACAGCACTTCTATTTTGGCGATGAAGACAACGGCCTCAAAGAGGAGGTGCTGATACAGCTGGGCGAGATCGATGCGCGCATGGTGAATACGATCCCGATTGGAGAGACCGACGATGGCCGCGAGGTCGTGGTGCGAGTGGGACGCTATGGACCCTACGTGCAACTCGACGACAAGACTGCGAGCTTGCCGGATGCGGTGACACCTGATGAACTCAGCGTCGAGAGTGCGTTGGCATTGCTATCTGCATCCGAGGTCAAGGAGCGGCCTCTCGGTGAGATCGACGGCACGCCGGTGTTCGCTCGACTGGGCCGTTACGGTGGCTATGTTCAGCTTGGAGAGGGTGATAGCAAGGAGTTAAAGCGCGCTTCGCTGTTTCCGTCTATGACCGTCGAGTCGGTTACCTTGGAGGAGGCTCAGGCGCTTTTGTCACTTCCGAGATCGGTGGGTTCTGATCCAGAGACCGGGCAGGAGATTTTTGCACAAAACGGTCGGTTTGGACCTTACATGACCCGTGGCCGGGAGACTCGCTCACTCGACAAGCCGGAGGAGATCTTCACGATTGGTCTAGATGAAGCCATCGAGAAGTTTAAGGAACCAAAGCGTAGGGGGGCTAGAAGGGCTAGTTCGGTTGAGTTGGGAGTTGACCCAGAGGGCGGAGCTAAGGTGGTGTTGCGGTCTGGTCGGTTTGGTCCATATGTGACCGATGGGCAAGTCAACGCCTCGCTGCCACGGGGTGTGGAGCCGACAGAGGTGACACTCGAGCAGGCACTGGATCTACTCAATGAACGTAAGGCGAAGCTCAACAACGACCGTGGATAGATGTAGGCGAGGTGCTCTCGTTGTGCTGGAGGGTCCTGATCGAGTGGGGAAATCAACCCAAGTGGAGCACCTTGCACAGCTGCTTACCCAGCGAGGAATGTCCGTGCTGGTGTCACGCGAACCCGGTGGAGATGCCTTAGGAGAGGCGATCAGAACTATGGTGTTTGCTCCTAATCTGGATCCGTGGACAGAGCTTTTTCTCTTCTTGGCTGGTCGTGCTCGTCATCTTGACGAAGTAATCGAACCCGCTTTAACCCATGGGGAGCTTGTTCTGCTGGATCGATATACTCCTTCTACCCTGGTCTATCAAGGCGCTGAATTAGGCGATGAGGTAGTCGTTCAGCTCTGCTCGCTGCCAGTCTTTCGTACACCTGATTTGACGATCATCCTTGACCGTGAGCTTCCCTTGGTAGAGCTTGAGGCCTCGGATCGTTTTGAGAGCTCGGGGCTTACAGGGTGGCATGAGCGTCGTTCACGCTATTTGAGTCTCTCCCACCGTTTTGGCTGGCCAACGGTCTCAGGTGAGGGGTCCCAGGATGAGGTTGCCCTTCGGCTTTTGGAGGTACTGACGTCAATGGGGATCATCGAGTGAGGACATTAGCTGAGTTCCGCCGCTTCCGCCCCCTCACAGTAGGTCGAATCGAACTTGCGCTCGATGCCGACTCCTCAAGCTACCTATTGAAGGGGCCGCGAGGGTGTGGAGCCGATGAGCTCTTGGGTGCGATTGCTCAGGCGTTGGTGGGTGGCTGCGGAGGATGTGGCCATTGTTGGGCGTGTCGAGAAGTGGCAGATGGCGAACATCCTGATGTGTTGTGGGCACAAGGAGAACGCGGCAAGACGGTGGCCGTCGAGGAGCTACGTCGGGTGGTCCGGTTCGCCAGCCTTGCACCGGTCCAGGCTCGCTATCGGGTAGTGATCATCCCAGACATCGATACCTTGAGACTCACCTTTCCAGTCATCCTGAAGGCGTTGGAGGAGCCGCCAACCGCAACCAAGTGGCTCCTGTCGGCGGCACTGATTGGGGCGGAACTTGCACCGGTTGCGTCACGATGTTTCACAGTCGAGCTTGAGGCCCCAAGCGATGATGAGATCGAGGAGCGCTTTCGAGAGGCAAATATTCAAGCCAACGAGGCACTAGTTCGTTGGACACGCCGACGGCTTGATCGAGTGGCTCTTTTCGCACGACTAACCGATGCCGAACGCTATCTTTCGACTTTTCAGGACCTTCCCGAACTTGTGCGAGATGATGCACGCTGGTGCATGGAGTTGGTGCATCGGTTGACACCAGAGGATCTTGGCAATACAGGCGACGCAGAAGAGGTCATCCAGTGTGGGCTAGAGATTCTGATCGCAGCTCATCCTGAGAACGCCGATTGGTTGCGACGGGCCACTCGTGCATCGTTGTCGTTGAGCCGTCATCTTCCCGTACAGCTGGTGTTGGCTGAGCTGATTCTGCGTGCTGGTTAGCTAAGCTACTCGAAGACAAACGTTAGGCCCGGGTAGCTCAGTCGGTAGAGCAGCTCACTCGTAATGAGCAGGTCAGGGGTTCGAATCCCCTCTCGGGCTCCACGCTAGCATCATATGTCTAGCTATCTAAGAGATGGAGACGGTCGGACTTAGATTGATCCGACGTAGCGATGTGGCTGAATGCTAGGGTATTTGGCGAACGATGGGACTGAGTGTGGCGGATAAAAAGAACTTTTCATCGGATGCAATGCAATTTACCGAGAATCTTTATTCAGCGGCGTTGAGGATGACTCATAATGCGGCCGATGCTGAGGACCTCGTTCAAGAGACGTTCTTGAAGGCCTATCGCGGTTACGACTCCTTCCAGGCTGGAACCAACTTGAAGGCCTGGCTCTACCGTATTCTTACCAACACCTATATCAATATCTATCGCGCTAAAAAGCGGCGTCCCGACGAGAGTAATCTCGAGGATGTCGAGGATCTCTACCTCTATCGGCGACTCGGAGGTCTAGAGGCGGTTCAGGCTGGCCGGAGCGCTGAAGAGGAGGTGCTTGACAGGATTACCGATACTGACGTCAAGGCGGCTATCGATTCGCTCCCCGAGCAGTTTCGTCTAGCTGTCGTACTCTCAGACATTGAAGGGTTCTCCTACAAGGAGATCGCTGAGATCATGGAGGTGCCGCTAGGAACGGTGATGAGTCGGCTCCATCGGGGAAGAAGGGCGATGCAAAGAGCGTTGTTAGAGTTAGAACTTCAGAAAGCCGCAGTCAGTGGTAATCTCGAAGAGGGTAACTGGTCATAAGGATCATCGAGGATATGGATGCTTTGAGAACAATCGATAATGAGTTTGAGTCGGACGAGTGCCGCAAGGTCATCACCCAGCTCTACGAGTTTCTCGACAGCGAGCTTACTGATGATCGGCGCGAGCGAGTTCGCCAGCATCTCGATCATTGTGGGTCATGCCTCGAGGCCTTTGAGTTCGAGGCTGAGCTTCGAGCGGTGATCGTCTCTCATTCGAAAGAACAGGTTCCTGAAGGCCTGATGCGAAAGCTGGCCATGTTGATCGAAGAGGAAGAGTTGATAGAAGAGGAAGGGGGTCTTACATCCGATCACAGTTCGGAATAGTTCCAATCTTTGATCCGTTACAGCTTACATGCCATACGGAGGGGATGAATTAGTGAACGTTCCGGATTCGTCTGGGACTGGGCGGCCCGCTCGGACCTTTGACAAGGGCCGCGTCTGCAAAGAACCTGGTTGCGGTACTGCACTCTCGATCTACAACAAAGGTAAGTATTGTTATCTGCATGAGCCGCTTGTCGTTCCACGCACACGAGGACGCAAAAAAATAGCCTAGGCTTCCAGTGAGGAGGTTGTGAATGGCCCAGATCATCGCTCGTGGGTTTGCAGTAGGGACTGCAAAACTCCTCATTCATCAGTCAAGCGGTGTAGAGACTCGTGATTACAGCGCGCTCGCTGAGAAAGCCTCTAAGGTTGTCGAGGATCTCACTGGTCTTGAGCTCGATCTAACCTCATTTGCGATTGAGGGAGTAGATCGACGGGGTTGGGCGGAGCGTAACATAGATTCATATGCGGCCTTGATAGAGCGGTTGACACCATCCAATCGACCCGGTTCTGCTGGCATGGCTGAGCTCAATGCCGTAGCCCTTGCGGCGTTGCTCAGCAACTTTGCCGGCAAGGTCTTGGGTCAATACGATCCAGCGTTCGCTATCTCTTCGCCCGCCATCTGGATGGTTGATGAGAATATCGATCAATTCGCTCATAGAGCTCAGCTTGATGCGGATGAAGTTGCACTTTGGGTGTTGGTGCACGAGCTCACTCACCGGGCGCAGTTCCATGGCGTCGACTGGTTTCGTGAACGCCTCCTGGCACTGATGGCTCAGCTATTCGCCGCCTCTACTATCTCTCCTGTCGATCTTCTTAGCGAGGTCTTCGCAAGGCTTCGCGGCCTTAGCTCGAACCAGCCTGTCGATGTGACAACCCTATTTCTGCCCGAGCGCTTGCGCTCAGTCGCTCGAGAGGCGACAACGATTATGACGGTAGCCGAGGGGCATGCCGAGTGGGTGATGCGCCAAGTTTCGAGAGAGGTCATCCCTCATCGAGACGAGTTCGAACGGACTATTGACGAGCGAAGACAGGCAACCGGTGTTTCAAAAATAGTTGGACAACTCACTGGGATCGCCTCCAAAAGGAGTCAGTACTCGGTGGGGCTCCACTTTTTTGAGGCGATTGCTGCGGAGGATAACGACTCACCGAGGCGCGTTTTTGCCTCGCCAGATGGGTTGCCAGTGGCCAACGAGCTGACTGATCCCGGTCTTTGGCTCCGTCGCATGGGCAACAGCGTTACGCTCGCGCACCGTCGCTAGCTAGGCGACCTTGGTGGCATGCGAGGCCTAAGGTGACTACGAGTGGGCTTGCTGGCGCGCGCCGGGATGAGCTGGAGAAGAAGCTCGAGACTCGAGGTGTGTCGCTTCGCGAACTCCTGGATCGCTCCGATCTCGATCAGTGGGGGACCGGGCCAGTGCGCATCGGAATCTCAGGAGGAGCCGACTCAATGGGTCTGGCGCTGCTTGCATGGGCCAATGGCCAACAGGTTGTCGGTGTGCATGTAGACCACGGACTCCGTGCCGACTCTAGTACCGAGGGTGCAATGATTGCTGATGCTTTGGCACCATTTGGAATCGGGGTGTTGGAGTGTCGGGTTAGCGTAGAGGCCGGCGGCAACCTCGAGGATCGAGCTCGCCAGGCGAGGTTAGCGACTCTTCGCGGAGCTGCTACGGCTCATACCATGGACGACCAAGCAGAGACCGTTATCGCGAACCTGCTGCGCGGTGCTGGACTCGTCGGAGTCGGTGCCATGCAGCCGGGGAGGAGACACCCAATTCTGCGTCTGCGTCGGAGTGAGACCCGACTTTTGTGCGAGGCAGCTGGCGTTTGGGTCTTCGATGATCCCAGTAATAGCGATCCGCGATTCGTGCGTAATCGCGTACGTGCCGAGTTGCTTCCATTGGCGGCCGATATCCTGCAACGTGATGTAGTTCCAATTCTGGCGCGCACCGCGGCTCATTCTCAGGAGTACGTTGAGGCTATTTCGGTGATGTTGAGTCAGCTACCACAGAGGCTCGAAGAGCTGCCCCCTGTCCTTGCGCGACATCGACTGAATACCTTGATCACGGCTGGCCTAGGACTGAGGTTGAACGGCGAACATCTCGAGCACATCCGTCAAGTCGCGATTGGCGAAAGACCAGCTCACCAGATCGTGCATGCTATAACTGTTCGAAGGGTTCATGACCTGCTTGTGTTTGTCGATCGTGACGGAAACCGTCTGTTGCAGCTTTAGCAGGTAGCAGGGACGTCATTATCAGAACCGCTTTGGCGGCTGAATCCATATAGTCGTGCCTTCGTGGGCGGCGACTTGAGTCTGATCTGCGAGGTCCGAAGGGATGGCGCGTTGGTGCCTCATTGGGCCGTTTGCGGAACTCAGATAGCAAATTGTCTCAGCTATACACGCACAGATTGTAGGTAATTATTACCCTGAAAGCAACACTCTGTTGCCACCAATAGAGCTCTCTAGTAATAGTTCCACCCCCACGGGCGGGGTCCTTGACAGCTCTGCCTTGGGGCAGAACAACCTGAAGCGGAGAAGGCTTAGGTGTCTCTGTTCGTTCGCCTAGAGGTACTAGTCTTGGTCGAGATCTGGGTGGTCGGCTCATTGGTCAGAGACGTTACCAGTGCCTAGCTTCCAAGACTAAAATCCTTACCCGGCAAGTTGCCAGAGTGTTTCTCAGTAGGTTTACGGTGTGTTTGCAACTGCCGAAGGGCAGTTTCAATAGAGGGGAGGTGCTCCATGATGGTTGCTTCGATCGTCGCACGGGATGTGTCGAAGTAGTGGTGCGCCAGCCAATCGCACATGCCAGCCGCGTCAGACCACTTGACATTTGGTTGACTAGCAACAAGCTCGGGGTCCAGCGTTAACTACCTCGCCAATTTCGATTAATCTCACTCGAACGGCATCGAAATTGAGTCCGTAAGAGAGATCGCCACGAGCAAGGTGGCTTCAGATTGCGTCAATCGCGTCAATAATGTCGGCTAGGCGCTCGCCGTCATGGCGCGAACTCATAGTGAGATGGCATCGTGTTCGATCTCTGCTCGAACCTGCGGCCGGAGACTGTCTGAGGGAGCAACGTCAACTGACACGCCAAGGATCTCTGAAAGTTCCCTCCGCAGAGCTTCCAGAGCAAATAGCCCGGTCCCTTTACCAACGTCAACTACGAAGTCAACATCGCTCTCTGGCCCGTCTTCACCCCGTGCCGCGCTGCCAAAGACGCGGATATTGCTCGTTCCATGACGTGCCGCGCAGTCTAATATTGCGTATCGACTCTTGCGGAGCTGATGACCGAGCGGAGTGTCT
>DAHXNM010000302.1 GCA_027365375.1 Ferrimicrobium sp.
GCAGGGTTCGAGACCCTGGCGGCCCACCAGTTCAGGGGCTATTTGAGAGTCTCTAACGGAGGGATCTGCCCACATCTTGCCCACATTAGGTTCAAGATTGTGATAGACTTGAGCCATGAGAGGATACATTCGCAAGCGCGACAAGGATGTCTGGCAACTTGTTGTGGACCTCCCAAAGGACCCAATCTCGGGAAATCGTCGCCAGAAGTACGTGACCGTACATGGCTCCAAGCGCAAGGCTGAGTTCGAACTCCAGAAACTCTTGGTGAGCGTCAAGGACGAGAAAGTCCGATCCTCAACACAGTCTGTCGCCTCAGCCATGACCGAATGGTTCGATCGGGTGCGTGAAGGACTCTCTCCAACGACTGTCCAAGGCTACGAGGGGCGCATTCGGCGCCAGATCCTACCGGAACTTGGAGCGCTTGCCATCCACGAGGTGTCCGCCTCTCACTTGGACCTTCTGTACCAAGACCTGGTGAGGCAAGGCAACTCTCCTGCCTCTATTCGCCAGACTCATGCCATCATTCGACGTTTCTTCAATCAGGCGATGAAGTGGGGGTGGACAGGGGCGAACCCTGCCCTCTTGGCATCTCCTCCCAAGGTCCGAGTCCCTCAAGTTGTCACACCATCAATTGACCAGCTGACCAAGCTCTTGGAGGAAGCAAGGGCGGTGCATCCCCAGTGGGGAGCTTTCTTCCTGCTAGCGGCCCTCACGGGAATGCGACGTGGAGAACTCTGCGCCTTGCATTGGGACGACTGCAAGGAGACGGGGATCACGGTTGCCAAGTCCCTTATCTATACCTCACCTGGAGGAACACGAGAGGCACCGACCAAGACTCATCAAGCACGGTTCGTCGCACTTGACGAGGTTGCACAGTCCCTCATCGAGGATCAGAAGAAACAGCTTCAGCTGGCAGCCCAGAGCGTAGGCTTAAGGCTCGTTGTGAACCCATATCTTTTCTACTCAGAGCCTGACGGATCACTGCCAGTACATCCCGATAGCCCCTCCAAACTCTTTCGGCGCCTGGCGGATAAGTATGGGTGGAATGAACTGCACCTTCATAGCTTGCGCCACTTCTCCGCAACTCAGCTCGTCGCAGCTGGAGTGGACATTCGTACGGTCGCCGGACGCCTCGGCCATGCAGAGGCCTCTGTCACCTTGAAGGTCTATTCCCATGTGCTTGAGGCAAAGAACCAAGAGGCGGCATCAATTATGGGCACACTTTTGGGATCACCCATCAAGCAGGAGGAGGGAATTGGGTAGTCCTCCATCCAACTCGAACCACGAACAGTTTCTTTCGTAAACACGGACGCCACTAGCTTTCAACAGCCATGCGAGGGCTTGGTAGGGTTGCTAGGGGTGAACCAGTACGGCGAAACAGAGCGGCATCAGCTGATTCTGGTCTGTCTATGACAGAAACGCTTGACCTCCAGGGAGTGCCTCAGGCGCCGCATGAAGACGACTCACCTGCAGAGACACGACACTCAGAGGGCTCCTGGCCACATTCCTCGTTACGCTCTGATGTTCGACTGCGTCCGAGCGGGGCGAGGAATCAAGTACCGGCACTCATAGAGAGCCAGGTTTACCATCGAAACGATGGACAGCAACAACATCTCTCCTAGTCATGGGGGGAATGGAGGAGACAGGGCGATCGTCGCCCTTAGAAGCCATCGTTGCGATGGTTTGCTCAGTTAAAGTGGCAGCTCAATGGGGACATTATGAAAGGGATATGTTGCTGATGCCGAGTTCAGTCGAGGTGAATGGGGTATTGGAGACCCAGGAAGTCGTGGTCGGTACTTTATGGTTTCGTGAACGTACCCACTGGAGTGGCAATCCTATCTGATTCACCCGAAGTATTGGAGGAATGGCAAGCATAAGTTAAGTAAAGATAAAGTCAGACCAAACACAATCAGAACATCCCGCGCCATGTCGGCACAGATACATACGACGAACCCATAGTACCTAGCCCTTGCCAAATCTTTTTCGAGTGCCACCGATAGGCTTTACCGGGGCAGGCAATGGCTGTTCGAGGTTGGCTAAAATAACTCGTGTTCCGTTGGTTATACCGCCCACGACAGACGTGTAGCAGGCACCTACGATCCCGAGTTTAACGGCGTGTTTGGTTACCCCATTCGGTCCATCCACAAGGACTATCGCTCGACCAGCCGAGTAGCTGATCGCCGAGGTGGGTACGGCTAGTACATGCGCGCTGTGTGCAATGTCTATTGTCACAAGTGCCTGCGTGCCGTCAAAAACTGATCGTGTCAGGTGATTGACTGAAAGAACAACTGGGATAGTTGTAACGCCCGTCGTTTTGTTAGTTGTCAGAACGGTTCCGATCGATTTAACTAAGCCGCTGGTAGGATGAGCACTCCCAAAGGGAACGATACTAGCTTGGTCGCCATTGTGAAGTTGATGAGCAGTGGAGATAGCAATAGGCACTACAACCTCTGGCTTATTTGATTGAATCACTGTAATTGCGTAAGAGGTAGATTGAGCGCGGACCACCTGACCAGCCGTGAGCGGAAGTATCGCAACGGTGCCCGCAATTGGTGTTACCAGGGAACTGGGTCGGGCTTCTTGAGCAGATGCTAGGGCGCTCTGGTCTGCTGCCACAATAGCTTGGTCGGCCGCGATGGTGGCGCTTGAAGCTGTGCTCGATTCACGGCTACTAGAGTTGGTATTCGATATTTTGCCGCTTAACTGAGAAGATAGCCGACTCAGCTCACTGCCTAGGGAGTGGCAGGTTGACGAGATCGGCGACTTGGTTGTTGGACATAGTTTTGCAATCGTCCGTTGAAGTGCGCTCACATCTGCTTTAATTGCTTGGGAACTACTCGTGGAATTCTTCGACGTCGTCACTTGATTGGGCTGCTCGGCCTGGGCTAGCGCTGCTTCGGCTTGGGCTAGCGCAGTTGCATCGACTATCTGCACGTGATATGTATTTGCAGAAGGTGAGATGGTCGCCAGCGTCTCACCCGCCACTACAGTCTGGCCCACATGTGCAGTTATCGAAGAGACGGTCCCATCGATCGGCGGAGGAATCACAGCCTGAATGGTTGGAGACAAGGTACCGATAGCGCTAACAGTCGCACTAACTGCCTCTGGCTTTGCGTAGCCGAACTGATATCTGGGTGCTCCAGTGCGACCGGCGACTACAAACGCTAGCACGGCTATGGCTCCAGCGGCAACGATGGACACTATAACTATCCGCCGATATCTATGCACCCGCGCTCCCTGTAGACGAGGATGCTGCACCCTTGGTCACTCTACACGACCCGTTGGTCGGCTGGGATATACCGATGTGTCGAGCGGTCACTACCCCAATGGAACTAGTTGACCCCTGGACAATCACGCATCGGCCGGAGATAAGGTCGGTGCTAGATGCGCTTTGGTGAGCGATGACATGAGTCGTCTTAGTTAGCGGAAGCGTCACGGATTGTGCAGTCGATTTCGAGGTCGCTGACTCCGATATCGTTATCGACGTCGAAGATACCGCGGTTGCCGTTCCTCGTACCAGACGGTGCCCCTTGGATCGCCCATGGGGACGAGACCCATGGCGGTTGGTTTTCTTCGCAACTGACGGCGGATTTGCGCACGTACTCTTGCCGGTTGTTACTGTAATCGAGTGAATCACCGGGACGCTAGAACCTCTAGGGGTACGCTCGATTGCTGATACACACGATCCGGCCGCGATCCCGGATGGCGAAATCGTAATGGTCTGAGTAAATTTGGTAGTTGACGTCCAATCGACGGTTGTTTCGCCGGTTGCAGTACCTTGGACCTGCATGCTCGAGCCTGACAATGACACGGCAGCGATGGTTCCGCTGGCAGCGATCTTTGGTAGATGGCGTTTAGGAGTAGAGGAGGCTCTGGGGGCTGTGGTTGAAACCGTGCTCGTCGTTGTAGATCCACACGCTGTCAACACTCCGCCACCTAACAATACGCTCAGTACAACAAAAATGCTTCGGTTCATAATATGTTCCTTTCCTGCTATTCAGACCGCAGGGCGTCTATTGGAGAGAGTTGAGCTGCTCGAGCAGCCGGATAGACACCAAACAAGAGACTGATAACAAGTGCGACGGCTACAGCTCCAATGGTAACAACTGGCGGGATTGCAACCGGATTCGAGATGATGGACGGCAATAACAGCTGTCCCAACAGTCCTAGTGCAGCTCCGATCAGGCCACCGGAAACACCAAGGACTGATGCCTCAACCAGAAACTGACGACGGATATCGCTAGGCTTGGCCCCTAGAGCCTTACGAAGACCTATCTCCCTCGTCCGCTCGGTTACAGAAACCAGCATTATGTTCATTACACCGATCCCACCTACCAAGAGCGACACTGTAGCGATGCCGGCGAGAAGTGTTGTAAGCGTCGAAGATATCGAGGTTGCCGCACTAAATAGAGACTGTTCCGCAGTTATCGTAAAGTCGGCATTTGCTGAATTCGTAATGCCATGAAGCATCATAAGTTCGTGGTTTGCCTCTTGGTAGGCCGCCGACAGAGTCGATGTACTGGTCGCCTGCAAAAGGATCGAACTAACTGAGTCGTTGGCGGAGGTTCCAATCAGCGAAGCTTGCGCCGTAGAGATCGGGACAATAGCTAGATTATCCT
>DAHXNM010000314.1 GCA_027365375.1 Ferrimicrobium sp.
ATCGGCTTGTTGTTTGCATCTACAGTGACACCAAGCACAGCTTCATGTACTCCTGAGGTGCTGAGCTTGCCTAGCGAAGCATACGACGCAGAGAGCGATGCTTTTGGCCAGTTCATGGCGATTATAACGCCAGCGCCGATGAGCAAAACGCCTACGACGCCGCCAGTGACGGCCGCCGCTTTGCGTCCACGGTGAGTACCTGTTGGCTTCGTATGCCTGGCGCTCGCCAATCGGCACCTCCCGTTGTGGTTTTGAGCTATGCTGACCTAACTCTGGCTGACGCTAGAGTAATCTCGCTTTGATCGCGAGGCTAAGTAAAGTATAGTTCACTTAAATGCGTAGGGTTGTCGATTCTCGCCAGTGAGAAATTGGTGTTCTCTTAGGTAGGGTTCAGAACCAGAGTTTGTTTGCATGAGCTGATGAGGCGGCAAGGTTGTGGATACAAAATTCCTAATAGAGAGCTTCGTTACCTTGGTAGTGATCATTGATCCGATCGGGAATGTGCCAACGTTTTTGGTGGTCACCCAGGGAAAGGGCGTCAAGGCACGACAACGCCTCGCTTTGGATGCGGTTTTGGTTGCTACCGTCGTCTTGGGAGTATTCGCTGGATTCGGTCGAGAGATTCTTGGCTACCTAGGACTGTCGTTGCCAGCCTTGCAGGTCTCTGGTGGGCTCCTATTGCTTATCGTTGCTCTGCAGCTCTTGACCGGTAAGCAGGCGGAGTTGGCCACGCAACCAAAAGTCAATGTCGCACTCGTCCCTCTCGCCACTCCATTGATTGCTGGGCCGGGTGCGATTGCAACAGTTCTAGTGTTTGCTGGGGAGGTGCATACTGTAGCCAATGCTATTGGTCTCGCACTGGTGATCCTTATAGTGATGCTGGTTCTGCTTGTGGTGCTCAGGTCTTCGGTGCATCTCAGCAGGCTGTTGCGTGATGGAGGAATCGAACTACTATCTCGTGTTTTTGGCCTGCTGCTCGCTGCCATAGCTGTCCAGCTGGCGGCTTCGGGTGTTCTGGCCTTCGCACATGGGCATTGAACCGAGATAGCCGAACTAACAAAATCGTACTCTAGCCTCCGATCCGGGCAGCTTTGCGAGCTATCAGAGCGTCACCTTGGCCGTGTGAGCTAGCGTCAGCTTTGATAGAGTGGACGCAAGTTCCGCGAGATCAAGAAGCGCACACGAGGAGGCCGAGGTTAGATGGTTCAGCTAGGCGATACCGTTCCAGATTTTGAGGCTGACACCACACAGGGGAGGCTTGAATTCCACAAATGGTTAGCTGGGTCCTGGGGCATTCGGTTCTCACACCCAAAAGACTTCACTCCTGTGTGCACGACCGAGCTTGGGGAGGTAGCAAGGCTGCTACCGGAGTTTGAGCGGCGTTCTACGAAGGTTATCGGTCTCTCCGTCGATGATGTAAACAGCCACTCGAGGTGGGAATCTGATATCGAGGAGGTTAGCGGGTATTCGGTGAATTTTCCGATGATCGGTGATGCCGATCGGAGAGTATCAAATCTATATGGCATAATTCACTCCAGTGCTGCAGACTCGCTGACAGTTCGTTCCGTGTTTGTAATAGACCCAGCGAAGCGATTACGGCTTGAGATGACCTATCCAGCCTCAGTTGGCCGAAATTTTGTGGAGATACTTCGAGTATTGGACGCCCTTCAGTTGGTGGATGAGTTCCCGGTCGCG
>DAHXNM010000218.1 GCA_027365375.1 Ferrimicrobium sp.
CGAAGCTTTGTAAGCGAAGATGAGAGCCTCGAGATCGTAGGAGCGTAGGAGCGTCCGTTGTCATTCCAGATGATGATAATAGGTAGACGGCGGTGACCTATATTGTTAAGCGCCTCGTAGGCCATACCTCCCGTAAGCGCACCATCGCCAACGACCGCCACCACCCTCCGAAGAGGCAGCGCAAGAGGATCGTCGGCTCCGAGCTGAAACGCCGCAGCCATACCATAGGCGTAGCTGAGAGCCGTAGAGGCGTGTGAATTCTCTATCCAATCGTGCTCTGATTCAGACCTATTTGGATAGCCGGATATCCCTCCACGGCGACGCAATGAGTCAAAGTCGGCATTTCTACCAGTAAGGAGTTTGTGTGGGTATGCTTGGTGCCCAGTATCGAAGAGAATCACATCACGCGGAGAGTCAAAACTACGGTGAAGTGCCAATGTGATCTCGACCGATCCGAGGTTGGAGCCGAGATGCCCGCCATTTTTCGAGACCGTACCCACAATCCTGTGGCGGACCTGACTCGCGAGATCCTCAAGCTCCGCTATGCTCAACTCCGCCAGGTCACTGGGACCCTTAACGTTCTCTAAATCCATATGACCTACCGACTCTATCCGTCCTGCGACGCTGCAAAGGACTACTACAAGATACTACTACGGCGAGCGTCTCGCTAGAACAACCACGAACCCGGTTTCAGGATTCCGCCCGACATGGAAGCCGGTGCTCGGGCCCAGAGTTGACCACTAGCCGCGTTAGGCTATCAGGGCGATGGCTCATCTCCAGTACCTTATATTGATGGCCCTATGCCTCGTGGTAACTCTTCCACTTGAGCTGCTGGGTGCACGCGTTTGGAGCCAACCCCGAAGACTCGCGACTACGGTGGCGATCGTAGCAATCGTCTTCTCACTCTTCGACACGTTATCAATCCACCAACGACTATGGACCTATGCGAGCCAATTTACCACTGGAATCAAGCTAGGTGGTGTTCTGCCGATCGAAGAGGTCGCATTCTTCATCGTGATCCCAATCTGTGCCCTATTAACGTTTGAAACAGTTCGCCACCGCCAGCAGATCCTCGCGCGCCTCAAGCAACGGAGAGGCTGATGGGCCTCTATACCTCAGAGGCGCTAGCGGCCGTTATCATCACCGTCATCGTCGACCTCGTGATCACCAGGTCGGCTGCGATTAGAACCCTCAACTTCTGGATTACCTGGATCATCGTCGCACTCTTTCAAATTCCGGTGGATGGCTGGCTCACCAAGCTGTCGAGCCCCATCGTGATCTACAATGCTCACCAGTTCTCCAAGATTCGATTCCCGTTCTCGATTCCGATCGAAGACTTTGCCTATGGGTTTGCACTGACCCTTCTCACGATCACGTTATGGCTACGACTGGCGCCCAAGAGCCACTCTGCCAGCGAGGACAATGCGGGCTGAGCAGAACAGAGTCGGGGTCCACGGCCGAGTTTTCGCCACGGCCGAGTTTTCGCCACCTCAACAACCGACTCCTCCACCACACCCGAGAATAATTCACGCGACTCCAGTGTTAGAATGGGAGACACACAAGGAGAGCTGAATGACCTTTGTCGCGATTATCGTCGCCACCTTTATCGTCATGGAGCCAGTAGCGTATCTTGCTCACCGGGCGATCATGCACGGCGTGGGGTGGGTACTCCACGCCTCGCATCACCTTCCTCGAGAGACCGCGTTTGAGGCCAACGATCTCTTCCCTATCGGATTTGCCGTACCCACCATCATCCTCTTTTGGCTAGCTACCTCGCATCATCCGATCCTGCTCCCGATCGCCATCGGTATCACTCTGTACGGTGCCGCCTACAGCTTCGTCCACGACTTCTACATTCATCAGCGCCTTGGTGCACTCCCCAAGGTGCGCTACCTTGAGTACCTAAAGCGCTGCCATGCCCTCCACCACCTCTATAACGAAGAGCCCTATGGCATGCTTGCCCCAGTGATACCAGCTCGACTCAGACCCATGATGCAGCTCGAGGTTGTCAAGAACTGGAATCCAAGTTCAGTAAAGTCGTCGTAGTCAATAAGTCGAGACTGACTCCATAGCTACTAAATCAGTTCTAATCGGACCGATGCCTGTGCGGTGAACGAAGTAAAGTTGTCCGAGGCCTTGCTACGATCTCGTCATGACAGCGAAGGACGGATTAGGCCAGTCTCATAGGCAATAACAACAAGTTGCGCACGATCGCGCACGTCGAGCTTCGACATGATGTGGCTGACATGAGTTTTCACCGTTAGTGGGCTGAGGTAGATTTTCTCGGCAATCGCGGTGTTACTGAGACCAGATCCAACCAGTACGAGTACCTCTCGCTCTCGATCGCTCAAGATCTCGAGGGCAGATTGGTTCGTCGGCGCCGGGGTACTCCTACTGGCAATGTTGGCGATTAGTGATCTCGTTACACTCGGAGATAGCAGCGCCTCACCCCGATGGACAACTCGTACCGCATTAATCAGTTCGGACGGTTCACTATCCTTGACGAGAAAGCCACTGGCACCATTCCTAATCGCCTCAAGAATGTACTCGTCCTCCGCAAAGGTGGTGAGCATAATGATGCGCGTCCCGGTTAGATCCGGATCGGCCGCGATAATCTTGGTCGCTGCGAGCCCATCCATGGTAGGCATTCGAATGTCCATCAAGACGCCGTCGATTGGCTGTGCGTGCAGCAGTTCCATCGCGGCTGTGCCATCAGCCGCCTCGCCTACCACCTCAATATCGTCAGCTGATTCGAGTAGTACTCTCAACCCAGCGCGAATCAGTGCCTGGTCATCGACGAGCAGTAGACGGATCATCGGCGGCCATCAGAGTGGTTGGCACAAGATTGTGGCGTGTTACTAAGCACAGAAGCTGTCCTATCATCCTGGCTCGCTCCTTCGTTGAGCTGCAGGACCACACGTATTTGGAAGCCGTCATCACCGAGAGGGCCGGCGGTGAAGGAACCTGAGAGTGATCGCACGCGTTCTTGCATGCCAATCAGACCTGACCCTGCTCCTTCCTGAAAGCCAGAGACTGGGCTGCTAGTGGTGTTGTTAACCTCGATCGTCAGTGAAGTCGGGGCATACGCGAGCGTTACCTGGGTAGTCGGGTTCTTTGCATGCCTCGCCACATTGGTGAGAGCCTCCTGGATGATGCGGAAGCTCGCCAGCGCAACCGCGGTTGGAAGCTCGCCAGGCTCGCCGCCAATGACAAGTGTGGTAGGCATGCCCGCTTGGTTCCAGTCAGTTATGAGCCTTTGAATCGCAGACAAATCAGGGACAACTTCGCCGTGAGCCTCGTCCTGTCCCGGTGGTGGTCGCATAATCGCCAAGATCGACCTCAGCTCCTTAAGCCCCGACTTGCTGGCCGAACGAATTTCAACGATAGCTGCCGAGGCGCGACTGGGATCAGTGTCGATAAGAAGTTGAGCAGCACTAGCTTGAATGTTTATCATGGCCATCGTGTGGGCTACGACGTCGTGTAGTTC
>DAHXNM010000347.1 GCA_027365375.1 Ferrimicrobium sp.
GATCGCTTCGAAGTATGCCCCGATCCTTCCCCTGCCCGGTGTCGGAAGAAAGCATGCACGACGTTCAGCGGCTCGGGTGGGGGTGGAGGAGATCGATCTTTATCAACTCCATTTTCCTAATCCATTGTTTTCGCTACGCGCAGAAGTTGCAGAGTTCGAGCCAATGCTCCATGCGGGTGATATTCGGATGCTGGGGTTGTCCAACTACTCACTGGGAGCATGGCGGCGCACACAGGATTCAGTCAGCTTTCCGCTGTGGACGAATCAGGTCCATCTGTCACTTTTCGCGCGTAGACCAGTGCGCGAGATGGTCCCTTGGGCGATAGCAAATGATCGACTGATTATCGCGTACTCACCGCTTGAACAAGGTCTATTGTCTGGGCGATATGATATTGACAATAAGCCGACGAACCTTCGACGGTTGAAACGGGAGTTCGGTGACCGTACGCTGTTGGCGTTTAGGCCGGTACGAGAAGTGATGGAACGCGTCGCGCGAAGTTATGACGCGACAATCGCTCAGGTTGCGTTAGCCTGGGTGTTGTCTCACGAGTCTGTGGTAGCGATTCCTGGTGCGTCCTCCGTTGAACAGCTGAGGTCGAATGCTCAAGCCGCTGACTTGATTCTTTCGGAGGATGACTATCTTGACCTGGCTGAAGTTGCACAACGAATGTGGCCATGAGGAATCCAGGCAGTGCTCCTCCAATTTATTAACCAGGCGTAATTTCTACTAAAACTAGTAGGGGGGCGGTGCAAGGAAGGAACGGTGTTGAGCGAAGAGCAAGTTTTTGATGTGGTGATTCTGGGTGCAGGGCCAGCTGGTTATGCGGCAGCGCTTTACGGTGCGTCGGCAGGCCTCAAGATCGGTATCGTGGAGCGCGATCGAGTTGGTGGTACATGCCTGCAGCGTGGTTGCGTGCCTGCCAAGGAGTATCTAGAGACGGCTGCGGTCTACCGCTCTATTCGTGGATCGGCTGAGTTCGGGATTGCTGTTAGCGACCCGGTTGTGGATTTTGCCGTCTCGCAAAAACGCAAGCAAGCGGTAGTGGATAAGTTAACGGGTGGGTTGGCTGGTATCATGAAGAGCCGCGGGATCGTGACGTATGCGGGTGACGGTGCCTATGAAGGTGATGGGCGTATCTCGGTGTCGACAGGAGAGAGGCTCGTTGGCGACAAAGTCATCATCTCAACCGGGTCGCGTCCGCGTGTCATTCCTGGTTTTGAGGTCGATGGTCGTTACGTCCTGACCTCCGACGAAGTCTTGTTGTTGGAAGAACTACCTAAGTCGGTAGCCATCGTCGGTGGCGGGGTTATTGGTTGTGAGTTCGCCTCTTTGATGGCGGATCTTGGTAGCAAGGTTACGATCGTTGAGGCACTTCCACGGTTGCTGCCAGGTGTCGATCAGGATCTTGTCGACGTGATGATACGCTCGTTCAAGAAGCGTGGAATTGCGATTCGTACTGGTGTTGGAGTCACCGGGCACAGCCCTGATGGTAAAGAAACCACCCTGACGTTGGCAGATGGCAGCTCATTGGTGGTCAACCAAATTGTTGTTGCGGTTGGTAGGCGTCCCAATTCTGAGGGTATTTTTCAGGGTGGAGCCGCGGTTTCGGTGTCCGAGAGAGGCTTTGTAGAGGTCGACGAAAACTATGAAACCTCGGAACCAGGCGTCTATGCAATTGGCGATTTGATTGACACCGCTCAGCTTGCACATGTGGGCTTTGCAGAAGGGGTTGCGGTAATCAAGACAATACTTGGCGAGAGGTCTACTCCGGTTGATTATTCCAGAGTTCCCTGGTGTATCTATACCCATCCCGAGATCGCCTTCGCTGGGCTGACGGAGGAGCAGGCCAAAGAACGGGGGTATGACCCGATCGTGAAGAAGGATCCACTCGGTGGAAACTCGCGCGCGCGCATCATCGGCGAGGTGGATGGCTTCGTAAAAGTGGTTGCAGATCGAGCAACCCATCAAATTTTAGGTGTCCATATTGTTGGTCCTTGGGCAACAGAACTGCTTTCACCGGGCTACCTAGCGGTGAACTGGGAAGCAAGTGCCGAAGAGCTGGCGCATTTTATTCAACCACATCCGACCCTTTCGGAGGCGTTCGGAGAGACAGTTTTTGCACTTACCGGAAGGAGTTTGCACGTTGGCTGATGTAATTATGCCACAGTTGGGAGAGACCGTTACCGAGGGCACGATCACGAAGTGGTTGGTGCAGGTTGGTGATACCGTTGAGATCGACCAACCCCTCTTTGAGGTCTCTACGGACAAGGTGGATTCTGAGGTTCCAGCCACCGCATCAGGAGTGGTGAGTGAGCTTGTAGTGCCAGAAGGGGAAACCGTTGCTGTAGGTACTGTGGTTGCGAGGGTGGGCGATGCAGCCCCAGCCCCACAGCCGGCCCCAGCCCCACAGCCGGCCCCGGCCCCACAGCCGGCCCCGGCCCCAGCCCCACAGCCGGCCCCCGCCCCACAGCCGGGCAAGGAGTACGGTGATCTGGTTCTGTCGCCGGTTGTTCGCCATCTCATCGAAGAAAATAACCTTGACCCAGCGTCAATTACAGGGACAGGTGTTGGTGGGCGCATTACTCGATCTGATGTATTGTCGATTCTTGATCGGCTGGCGGAAC